>CAZDSE010000303.1:0-2666 GCA_964507905.1 uncultured bacterium
GCGCTGGTTGGATCGTGTCAAGCCAGCCATTCGGGATTCATGGACGATCGAATATGAAGCGGCATTTCGCCAAGCCCAAAGAGAACTTCGAATGAAAGTCTTACAGGAATTAAAACACCAATGGTTCGTTCGATTGAGAGAAGAGCAAGTCTATCAGATTTTAAATGACGTAGAGACACGTGCCTCTCAAGAATTATCGCAAATTTCAACAGCTGATCTGGTATGCACCTTTCGATCGAGGGAAGATCTCTTGAGATTCATAGACCAAAATCAATGGCTAGGTCATGAACTGAATCCAGAAGAATTGTTTAACATTAGAAGTTTACAAATTGAAGGACAACTCACGTCATCCACTGAACATGAACTCAGTATTTTTTTGCATAAACTAAAATCAAACCCAGCACATGGAACCAGCATTGCTCCAGAAATATTTGGACTTCAAAATGGCGCTCCCAATGCAGAGCAATTGGTCGCAGTTGCCAGATCCCTCACGCCCCGAAGTCAGGTAAATTGGAATTATGCCACGTTTATGGCGGATTTAACTTTGAGTTATAAGTGGTATCACTTCTGGACCCGTTTGAGAAAATTGCCCCGACTGACACAAACAAAAATGATTCGACTGGGAAAAGCTCAATCAGTGCTTGTTAAATTGTCCCATGCACCCAAAACCAATGATGAAGTCGTAAGCCAGCTCACAAAGCTCAACGGCATCGTCGAAAAAGTGGCACAAGGGGGAGAGCCTGGACGATTTACACTTCCAGGGAGATATCTAGAACGAATGATTGATCATGAAACTCAGGTGGTCAAAGCCGAAATTGAAACCATGGAGGCATTGGAATCCGTATCCGACGACTTGGCCAAAGCAGTTTTACGCAAAATCGACAATGATTCATTCTATAAAGCCGCTCAAGAGGTCATCGGTGAAGGACCCTCACGCTCCATCATGGCCTTAAGAGATGGTTTTATCCAACTCGGCCATGGCGATTTAGAGCTGGGTATTAAAAGAGCACTCGCACAAACTCGCGGAAGTTACAACCTCTTGAGTTTAAGATCCCAATATATGTACCGGTGGCTCAGTCGAAAAGTGGCTTTTGTCATCATCACAGTGGTTGGATATTATGCCAACAAAGAACCATCTTATGAACTTCCCCCATTTGGTGAAGAAGAGGATGAAGTTCAACAGCCGGAACTAGGCGGCGAACCCCCAGAAGAAATTGCCCCAACCGAGATGTGGAAAGCCTTGACCAAATTGCAGATACAAGAAACTGAAAATTCCATCGATCAGCTTAAGATGGATAAAGAAAAACTCCGGGAAGAACTAAAAAGCATCCAGGATCCCGTCCAAGAGAATATTATTTTGGAAGACATTCACAACAAAAATGAGCTGATCCAAAAATATCAAAGAACGCTGGATGACCTAAATAAGAAATTTAATTTGCCAGTTAAATTAAATGACGAACAAGATCCTTAATTTCTTGACCACCAAAGGACTCCAATCGCCTCGTGGCCACATCTAATTTCAGCATATTGATCTGTTGCTTGGTTAATATTTTTTCTAAACTTTTCTTTATCATTTTTCTTCGCTGACCAAATCCGGCCCTAACAATTTTTTTAAATAAATTTTCCTCTGAAAGAGTCATATGAATATCTTTTTTCATCATAAAATGCACCACAGCAGAATCCACATTGGGCTGAGGATAAAAACAACTGCGGGGGACATGAAAAGACAACTTTGGATCCGAATACAGTTGTGACAACACAGACAATGTCCCATACGATTTCGTATTGGGTTTTGCCACAATTCGCTCCGCCACTTCTTTTTGAAACATGAGAGTCATGGACTCGATCCAATCCCTGTGCTCAAACAGTTTAAACATTATTTCTGTCGACAAGTGATAAGGAAGATTTGCGACAATTTTAATCTTTTTATGCAGATCTCTCAGTGTCATCAAATCATATGACATGAAATCATGGCAAATCACTTCAATCTTTGGATCAGACTTCATTTCCTTGGGTAAGCTCTCCACCAATGCAGCATCTTTTTCGAATGAAATCACACGGGACACCACTTTGGCCAATCCATTGGTTAAAATTCCAAGTCCCGTCCCAATTTCAATGACCACATCTTCCGAATATAGATCGGCAGACTGTATAATCTTATCTACAATAGACTCTGAGTTTAAAAAACATTGGCTGAGTCTTTTTTGTGAAGAAAGCCCGCGCGATTTTAAAATATCCTTAACCTTCATGTGAGCCGTTGTGAGGCAGCAGGGCTTAAATTCCAATCGTCTCTCTTGCCCGACACGAGATAATGATATCCCAACGCCGCCACCATGGCTGCGTTATCCGTACACAATTTTAGCGATGGAATATATACTTGAATTTCTCTTTCCCGACATGCTGTTTCAAAACATTCTCTCAATCTGGAATTCGCAGCCACTCCGCCTGCAATGACCAATCGATTGTATTTTTTTTGCTCCAACGCCTTTAGACTTTGGTGAAGCAGGGTCTCCACGACGGCTTCTTGAAACGATGCCGAAATATCTTCAATTTCACTTGGAGATAAAGACCGATTATTTTTTTTTAACCCTTTTACCCATTGAAGAACTGCCGTTTTTAACCCACTAAAACTAAAATTGAGATCTTGGGCTTTAAATCCTCTGGGA
>CAZDSE010000304.1:0-1210 GCA_964507905.1 uncultured bacterium
ATAGGGGCCAATGGCCAATCGGGCAGAAGGATCTGTCGCTCCCTGCGAAAAAGTGTATCTTCCTCTTCCAACGTCGAATTCTCTTCGAATGACTTCCGGGCTTGCGCCAAAATCTGTCATGTCAAATCTTGTTTTGGCGATATATCCATCGATGCCACTAAAGCGATCGGTATACGTCAAGATTTCTAGATCGGTTGTGACAATATCTTCATCATTGATTTTCCCAAACCCGATCGTTGGTCGAACGATGGCCATGGTATCCTCTGAATAATCTCTTGGAATCACGCGCGCCGGCTTCGGGGCTGGAGGCGGGACGAGTGGGTGAAATAATATAGATGGCTTCGACGGACTATAGACCATAAAGGGGACAATCTGTTGATCTGTTTTTTCCGTGATCATTGTCGTTGCTGTCTTTAATAGCAGCGTTCGAATGCGATTCAACTGGGCATTTGTAATCTCTGATGGCGGGATATTTTCATATAAGAAATACAAATCTTTTATTTCCCGACACAAACCGGCATTTATGGAATTTTGGCGGACGGGTGCAGATCCCATGATGTCATGCCAGACTTGCGCCAAAGCATATTGTAAAATATGAAATTGCCCTTCAGGCGCCTTATGCATGTTGGATATATTAATGAAGTATCCAATGTGGGCTTTGGCAAATAGGGCATAGGGTGGATTTTCAATTTCCTGAAGAGCTCTTCGATTTGGATTGGGGGCATTCAAATAGGCGGTTAAATACGGCAGATCTGCGCGTTCGTATAAAGAGATGGCCGCTTTGACCGCAGGCAACAGCGCATAGTTTACAGCCGATTCAAAATCTTCATCATTAAAAAAGGCATTCAAATATAACGCACGATCCAATGCGTATCGCATCATCAATAATTCTCGGATTTCTTTGGCTTCTGTGACACTTTCTTGCATTTTTTTCACCAAAAGCGTTCGTGTCTCTTTGGGATCCAAAAGCTTAATTGCATTTAATACCTCTTTTAGTTTTCCCGCCGTGTTTTGTGCCCACATCGCCATTTCTGGTGTAATGTCTTCTTTTCGAATTGAACGATCAACGCCTTCATCAAAGTCGGATGCGACTTGGGCATAGAGTATACCGCTATTGACGAGTAAAAGTGCGATGAGTAATTTTATCGATTTCATGTTTTAACGATTCCTTCCTGGGGGAGAGTCCCAACTGGTTTTCCAAACGCTGATA
>CAZDSE010000304.1:1220-2659 GCA_964507905.1 uncultured bacterium
TCCGTCAGAGTCCTTTGTGAATGCAAGCTCACAATTGCGGCTCACCAAATTCGGATACAGATTCCCTGTGCCGATGGCTCGGCTCAAATGGACCGATTCATCTGGAAGTATTGTATAAATATGAACGTAACCGCCACCCACCAGTGCAAACTCATTGCCGTTCGTTTCACAAAATTGGGCTTGAGTTGGAAATGTGCCAGCAGCATAATTTTTTTGAGAGGCGTCTAACGAAAAAATGGGTTTGAATGGATCCAAATGAAACACCCTAAATTCATCAATCTCTGAATAATTTTGATGGGCGTTGGCTTGTAATAGCCATTTATTATTGGAGCTAATCCGAGAGAGATTATTCTTCGTGATCGGTTGAGAAATAAACGCATTTTGTTTCAAACCAAAAACAGCAGATCCAATAACCGCAAAACGACCATCGGATGAAATTTGGTCAATGTTTGAAGTAAATACGGTTTGGGTGACAGTGTATGTAACATTCCTCAATAGGCCGTCTTCAGTTAGCTCTGGTACATTAAAAATGTGCAGATAGTAGCTGCGATAATCACCCTTTCTAATCACCCATAATTTAGATTCATCTGGACTAAAAGTCATATCCCATATGCTTTTTGTGGCATCATCATCAGGAAAGCTCCATGGGATATCGTATTTGGCAATGATGTTATTGCGATTGGGATCAATCAGATTGGCATACAACCGAATGACCCAATTTGGATCTGGAGATACATAAGATGATGAGCGTTCCACTATGGCCGTCATGCTCCCATCGGGAGAAATGATGGCAAAATAAGGCTCTTTTTTATACTTTCGGGTGACAAGCCTACGTGGGGCTTTATGATCAATAAAATCAAACGCACGATACCATGGGCCAACGGCGTTGTCTGTTATCAGAATATGTTCCCTATCTGTACTTAGATGTCTATGGGGGTTAAAATTTTCTGGAACGCTAAAATCGGAAAAGTCTTTTAAAACTCCCTGCGTCATTAAATCTAGGGAGATGACACGACGATCCGTTAGAAAAATGAGCGCAGTCGTGTTGTAGAACTCATAAAATTCAACGCTTTGTACTTTGCTGGAATAATTTACCCGATTGACCACTTCATTTTTCTTTAAATCAAATATTTGGATCACGCCGTCTTTGGACCAAGCAATGACCCATCGATTTTTCGGATCTAAGGCCATTCCGTCAATTACGCTTATTTCTGGTCCAAATGACAAAATAACTTTACCATCTGCGGTGAGTGGGGCCGGGTGGTTTGGATTTACTGTTGGTGATGTTGAATATGAATGACTTCTAATGGTCTGCTTCGCATTTTTCTCTGGCACAATCTTTTTGGCCGAATCCAGAAGGACTTGTTTTACATGGCTTAAGAGGATGGGGTCGATGGAGAGGGGATCTACGGTTTTTAATGAATCATCGAGAGTGGCCA
>CAZDSE010000305.1:0-2651 GCA_964507905.1 uncultured bacterium
AAATCGAAGAGCGCGGCCAGTTCTTGCAACATGTCGCCGATCAATATGGATTGGGTGAAGCCCACGCCCTCATCGAAAACCAGATGAAAACCCTTGTATCTTTTCATGAACAACGCATGCATTCATTTGTGGAATATCTCACACCTGCTCAGATCGAAGAATTCTTGGCCATTATTGAGCAGTCTCCCTTGGCTCAACTTGAGTCGGTATCACAGATATTGAATCTGAGATCCATGTCTTCCAAAGAAAAAATATTAAAGATTGTGCTCGACATTCCCATTCGAAGTTACGAATTTAATTTTGAAAAAATGAAACACCTCGCAGAAAAAATAGGCTATGAAAAAGTTTTCCGAGATATGGCTGACCTTATTCGATCGAGAGGACTACTGGATGTTCTTGTGTGGATGGGAAATTTAACATGGGGACTCCCCAATAGTGTCATGGGATTTATTGTGGTAATCAGTTTGGCCACAGTGAAAACATCCCTCGCTTGTTTTGACCGAAACTCATCTTTTCCTTGGATTGCGGTATCCGAAAATGGCAAACAAATTTATGTTAATGTCTCTAATATCTCGGCCGGTTTATCCAATCTTACTGGCAGATACTGGTTGCGATTTTCCGCAGGAAAAATCTCTCTGGGAATTTGGGAAATTGATTTGGAATCAAACAGTTGGTCTTACGCCTCTTTTCACGAGGGAGGTCATGCGATTCAGTCTGCATTATTGGGGCCATTTTATCTTCCCTTTGTATTTGGCTCTTATGCAATCGAAGGATATGGATCGAGCACCGCAGAATCATGGGCCACTGGGTTGGGAAGGTATTAATAAGCGCTTAGTCTGACCATCCGCCGGGCGGTGGTGAGCCTGTTCGATATTCGCTTTGCCCCGTTCCGGGCCTATTATCATCTTGAAAACCTCCGGGCGGAGCATGGCCACTTTGGCGATCCAATAAAAGTTGATTTTGTCCTGTGGGCGCCCGATCATCATTGATCCAACCACTGGGCGGTGGCGGCCCAACTCGGTACAATCTTTGGCCAATCCCTGGTGTGGCACCGGAGGAAGCCCCCTCTTTCACAGCCGCAATACCCATGGGACCCGTTGGTTGGAGTTGACGATTCTGTGCTTTGTCTTCAACTTTTACAAACGCCATGAGTTGGGCTTTGCTGGTAATTTCTTCTTTGGCGGTTTCTCCCTGTTCTTTGTGATAGTGCTGGTTAATCGCTTGAGCCATCACTCTTAATAAATCTCTTTGCACCCGATCCAATACCGAACTCCTCAGATTTAATAGATCCTTTTCTTGCTCCAAGTCCAGCGTTGGGAAAACCCTTCCCCCGGATGCCATGTACTGCGGCCCTGGCACTTCTTCCTTCATATTCAATACCTTTAAGTCGGATAGCTTCTGGAGCGATGAAGTCAGCATTGTGGAAGATTGTTTTGCAATGATATCCATTCTAACTTCAACGTCTTTTTTAAGACCTTCGTCTTTAATCTTACTTTTGGATTCATGATACGCTTGATAAGATTCATACAAAAGTTTTTCTGATTCCAAGAGTTTAACGGCCTCTGTCTGAACAGATTCTTCCTTAGAAGATTGAATTAAGTTTTTGACCACATCATCTCCCACGTAATTTGAAATATTGTGTTTTTTTCTAAATTCTGAATAGTCATTCGCCGTCCCGTTTTGCGATTCTTTCGACACATACGTGTACGCTTCAGCCAGTTCTCTCTTTTTCATCTCCTCTTTATTTTGCCCAGATATGGTTCCCAGAGACTGATCGCTCTTTTGATTCGCAATTTTGGATAGTCTATCCTCATATGTCTTCGTCTGTGCGAAGCACAGAGACTCAGTCATAATCATGATAGAAATAATTTTCGTGAAATTCATACTCCCCCCCATTTTCTACTAAGGATTTGGCGGAACAGGTGGAGGGACATCTCCCTCACGAATATTACGCTCCGCATCTCTTTGGGCTTGCTCCCCCATATCGCCTCTATAGGCTGATTCCCACGCAGCCCTGGCTTCTGCCGGGCTCATTGGACCTACGGGAGCATGTGTCATTGCTTTGGCATCTGCCTGCGATTGAGACCCATAATCACCTCTCAAAGCGGCTTTATACCCATCTTGGACAGATTGCCACATGGCCTGATTTTTCTTGGCCATCTCTTGTGATTCCTTCCCAAATGCTCCACCCAAAACCGCATCGTGCATTTTACCCGAATTATATGTTCCCGATCGAAAAAAATCAGCGCGATTTACACTCTCACCCTCATGACCTGGATTCATCTTACGTTCATCTTGAAGGCGGTGCTGCATGTCAGCCGATCCTTCATCAGATTTCACAAACGCCATGAGTTGGGCTTTGCTGGTAATTTCTTCTTTGGCGGTGTCTCCTTGCTCTTTGTGATAGTGCTGGTTAATCGCTCGCGCCATGACTTGCAAAAGCTCTTTTTGGACTCGTTCCAACATCGATCCTTTTAGATTTAAAAAGTCTTTATCTTGCTCTAAGTCCAGCGTTGGAAACACCCGACCTCCGGATGCCATATATTGAACATCTCTTGCTTCTTGATTAACAGTCAGTGCTTTCATATCTGAAAGCTTTTGTAGTGATGAGCTCAGTAATGTGGATGATTGTTTTGCGATTATATTTATTC
>CAZDSE010000306.1:0-2612 GCA_964507905.1 uncultured bacterium
TTCGAGATTATCGCATTGATATTGTCCATGCCAGAAGTCGTGTGCCCGGATGGATCACCTATCTGGCCTGCCGACGAACAAAAACAAAATGGATCACTACATGCCATGGATACTATGGCCAACACCTGGGCAGTCGGGTCATGGGATGGGCCGATCGGGTGATTTGCGCAACCCATGCCATTCAAGACCATATGCAAAATGATTTTTGTGTTCCCGGATCCAATATTTCTCTCATTCCCAGAGGAGTGGATTTGGATCGATTCAAGTATTCTCCTAAATCTCCCTCAAAAATACCCACCATTGGATATGTTGGACGAATCACTCCAATAAAGGGACTTGAAGATTTTATTCGGGCATTGGCCAAATTAAAGAATGAAAACTTTAAATTCAATTCCCGCATTATTGGAGATGCAGCAAAGCCAGAATATTTAGATGAGCTTACAAAGCTAACTCGGGAACTGAATTTAACAAATGAACTTAAATTTTTAGGCCACCAAGACAACATTCCAGAGCATTTAAAAAATTTAGATCTGCTCGTTCTTCCAACGACATATCCCGAAGCCTTTGGTCGAGTCATTATTGAAGCCCAAGCAGTGGGGATTCCAGTGGTTGCCACTCGTGTCGGTGGTATTCAAGAAGTCATTGATGATCAAAAAACAGGGCTTTTATGTTCTCCCAATAATCCAGAGGCTCTCGCGAACTCCATTCAACAGATATTTAAAAATCCCACATTCACTTCCAAAATGGTCACTGAGGCCAGAAAGAAAGTGGAAACTCTCTATTCCAAGACACACATGGTTCAAAAAACAGAATCTTTATATAATGAACTGTTGAGACCCAAGATTCTTGTCATCAAATTTTCTTCATTGGGGGATATGGTGCTTATTTCTCCAAGCTTACGGCATCTAAGACATCATTATCCAAACGCCCATATCACAGTCCTCACATCTGCTGCAGCCAAACCATTAATTGAACACTGTCCGCATATTGACCAAATTATCGTAAGCTCAAAATCTGATTTAACGAAATTGATTCCCAATATTCGAAGACAAAAATTCGATATCTCTATCGATTTTCAAAACACATGGAGATCCCACATTTTGGCAGCTCTTTCCCATATTCCTCACCGATATGGATTTGGGAGAAAAGGCGGCTGGCTCTTTCTAAATCATATCGCGATAGACAAGTCACTTCCTCCGATTGAACATCAGTTTCAGATATTAAATCTGTTGGGCATCACTATGGACAGTCCAAAAATTGAAGCATGGATCAGCGATTCTCATCGATCTCATGTACAAAAGATACTCTCTGATGCCCACCTTGATTTAACGAAGTCTTATTGCATCATACATATCGGGGCCAGCTGGGAAACAAAACGTTGGAAACCATCATATTTGGCCGAGCTCTGTCATCATCTAACCAATGAAAGAAAACTTCAAATTGTGTTAACCGGCTCTAAAGAAGATCTTATTTTCGAAAAAGAGGTTTTATCTTATCTCAAAACTCCAGTAATCTCACTTGTCGGCAATACCTCTCTTTTGGAATTGGCTGCCCTGATTGAGCGATGTGCCTTATTTATTTCATCTGATTCTGTTCCCCTTCATTTGGGCGCTGCGTTTGAAATACCCACACTCGCTTTTTTTGGACCCACCGATCCCAAACGCCATGCCCCACCAAATAAAAATCTACAAATCTTACAAGAAAAAGTAGATTGTGGTCCCTGCTATCAATCCACCTGCAGCCACCACAGCTGCATGGTGAATCTTACTCCATCAAAGGTCATTGAGCGAATCAATACCCCCTAAGCGCTTGACTTTGACTCAAAAAATACTACAATGTAGTTATAATGTTGTTTGAATGGGACCATGAGAAAAATGTATCCAATATTCAGAAACATAGCATCTCATTCGAACTGGCAGCCAGTATTTTTGATGATTCATTTCATCTCTCAGTTCTAGATGAAAAAGGACATCATGAAGAAAGGTGGATTACTTTGGGGCAGTCGGCTACGGGAGGACTACTGGTGGTTATCCATACTTATAAAGAAACCCTGGAGCATGAAATCATTCGCATCATTTCTGCTCGCAAGGCCACCAAAAAGGAGAAAAAACAATATGAAGAAGGAGTATAGTTTTAAAAATGCCATCAGAGGCAAATTCTATCGGCCCAAAAAAGTTCAAAAAACTCTACGAATTGACCGTGATATTCTTGTTTTTTTTCAAGAACTAGCAAAAAAAGAAGGAATTCCTTATCAAACCTTAATCAACCTAACCCTTCGCAAATTTTCAGGAGAAGGAGGAGAGTTGGTCATTTCATCTAAGAAAAAGGCCATTGGGGAATAGCATTGAAGAAAATTGCAGCTACATTATTTAAAAGCAAGTGCCTCTCCATACTCAACCACCTAACGTCTGAAGGAATTATCATTACAAAACATGGGAAGTCAGTAGCCAAACTTACTCCTTTGGGCACAGCAGATTCTGTCCTGATAGGAGCACTCAAGGGGAAATTAAAAATTAGCCCCAATATCCTTTCAACTCGTTTAAAATGGAATTCTAAATCTCATGAAAAATCCTGAAATCTAAGTTTATCCAACCAAATCTGGGCTTGTTTTG
>CAZDSE010000307.1:0-974 GCA_964507905.1 uncultured bacterium
ATCGACTCTTGAAAAAGCGGTTCAAGCCATCGTTCAATCTCAGTATAAAAAAACCGGTGGATGGAATTACAATTACGTGCCCGGTGGGAATGGCGGGGACGAAGGATCGGTGACGATTGTTCAAGTTCAAGCGTTAAGAGCAGCCCGTGATGCTGGGATTCATGTTCCGCATGAGACGATTCAACGGTCTATGGATTACATTCGGGGATCTCAAAATGCCAATGGATCTGTGGGATATCGACTCGGTGGGGGCGGTGCTACTTTGGCGCTCACTGCACAGGGATTGGCATCATTGTATAGTGCCGGAGAATATTCGATGGATGCGTCCCAAGAAAAGGGATTTCAATATCTCGATCAAAATTTGAAAAATCTGTTTAACGAGGGGCATGTATATTATGGGCTCTTTTATGCGGCTCAAGCGTACAATCAGCGTGCCGGGGATGAAGCGCGACATTATTTTTCTCTCATTGAAGAGTATCTGATTAAAGAAATGAAGCATGATCCGTCGGGAGATATCTATTGGGAAGATTCAAACTATGGAAGTATCTATGCCACATCGATTGCGGTCATGATTTTTGCGATGCCATTAGAGCTTCTTCCTATTTTTCAGAAATAGAGAATCAAACATGAAAAAGGCATTTCCCATTCACATAAATCTGAGAATTGGGGGTGTTATTCTTTTTGTGTTCTGTTTGGCTTGGGTGAAACCTGCAATCGGTGGCGGAGATTTGTCCAGGACAAGGAATAATCTATTTGAATCCTGGGAAATTTTTAAAATTGAAAATCACGAAGTCTTATCGGAACTGATCCAGCAGATTCATGATCTTCCGATCACAGATCTGGACAAAACATTGCCTTTGTATTTTGGGATGATTGACTATGTGAGGAAAAATCCAGATCAAAAACCAATGATCACTCGATACGGGTATAATCAAAGTAATTTTAGCTTTCTCGATCCGAGATATACTGTCTCT
>CAZDSE010000307.1:984-1342 GCA_964507905.1 uncultured bacterium
GTTTGATTCTGACTCCATTTTATTTTTAAAAGGGGTGAATGCATTGATCCCGGAAATTTATCAAGATGCTTTGTTATCTGGAAACGTATCCCTTTTGGACAATCACATCGAAAAAATGATTGTGTCTCATCAAAGGGTGGAAATGTTTCAGACGGTGATCTCTTTTTATATGGAGCAAGCCAAGATTTCCAAAGCGGCGTATTATATGAGTCTTTATAAATTTTTTGCCCCTCGGGACGACGCACTTTTGACAAATTATATGTTGTCAGGATTTGAAGGGAGTCAGGAAGACTTTAAGCAGATTAAAAATGCCAAGGGTCCAGAGAAACGCAAAGCCATACAGCATTTATCCACAGCT
>CAZDSE010000307.1:1352-2600 GCA_964507905.1 uncultured bacterium
AAACAAATACACCCTTTGTGGATGATGGGGAGATTACTGTACCCCGTAATCGGGATGGAACGTACACATTGGAGCGGGTGTTTGAAAAAAATTTCCAAACGGAACTTTCCCCTCTTATTCATGTGCATCCCCATGGATTTTTAATTGAGGATGATCAATTTCTTAATGCCTACTCACCCAAAGGAAAAAAACTGTGGTTCCAAAAAATGGACTGGTTGGTGCCCATTCGTGATCATCGGCATCTTATTATTGCTGATGGATGGGTGATCTTGAACAGAGGCCCATTTATTTTAATTTTAGATTTGAACACGGGAAAGACTCTTCATGAAATCAATCCTACACAGAGCTTTCCGGGGAGTTTGGTATATGGCATGCATGCCGTGGATCAAAAACTCTATATGGTTACGGTTCAAAATATGAAAAAATTATATGTGAATGTGATTGATCTTAAGAATTTTAAAATAAGTCGAAAAATTTATTTGGCTGAAGTGATGGCCAGAGTGAATCAGCGGAATGAGTGGCAGGTTGTTCATCCCTCGATGCAGATCCATTTTGCTGTCTGGGGGCATCTGCTTTTTATTTCAACTTCACTTTGGGGTATTTACGGTGTGGATATGGAACAAGAGAGTTTGGATATTATTTTAAAAGGATATGCGCCCCAAGATATGATGGTTCATAAAAACCATCTTTGGGTGAGTGATAGTAACTCGCTCACTTCCTTTGATCTTTTACAGATGAGAGAAAATCCATCGCGGGATGTAGATCAGAACTTAAGCAATGTAAAGGGCGTGATTGGGCGAAATGGTTCTGCGTTGTATGTCATGCATACTGTGAATACAGAAGGTGGAATGGCGACATATAAAGTGGATGTTTCGAATGATGCAAAAATAGTCCCGCATGATATTTGGCCTGGCAATGCTTATGTAACCCCCATTTATACCAAAAATTATATTTATTTTTATGCTCCTGAGGGCTTGACGGGTTACAAAACAGATTTTAATGCAAAAACGTCAAAGGCCGTTGAAACCACAGCTGTTTTTTTGGGAAGTGACAATGTAGAGTTGTCGATTGAAGCGGTAAGGGATGCCCAAATTGCCCATGGGATGATTTTTTTAACGGGGGATCATCAGGTTGTGGCCTATGGTCTGAAAGAAATAAATGAGCGATACTTGGCGGATCTCAAATCTTCGGTCGAGAAGTGGAAAGAACCCAACGATCGGGTTCGATTTTTGATGCAATTTATAGACG
>CAZDSE010000308.1:0-2554 GCA_964507905.1 uncultured bacterium
TATTTTTAAAAGCCGGTAGACGCGACGCGGCCGTTTTTTCTTTTTTACTTTCGATTCCTTCGATCGCAGGAGCGATTGGACTTAAGGTATTAAAAACACCATTGGAACAAATCCCCAATTGGAATCCATATTTTATTGGGTTCTTTGCTTCTTTGATATTGGGAGCCATTTCCCTGTTTGTTCTCATGAAAATTGTCCTGCATGGAAAATTTTTTAAATTTAGTTATTACTGTTGGGCCATCGGAATCTTAGGGCTGATTTATTTAAATAACCAATGAAAACCATTCTCATCATTGACGACGAAAGAATCATTACCCGTGCATTGACCCGAGCCTTTGAACGAGAAGGATTTGGTGTTGAAGTTGCTCAAGATGGCGAAGAAGGATTGAATAAAATCAATGAATCGAAAGCCTCACTCATTCTTCTCGATATCTTGATGCCCAAACTAACTGGGCTTCAGGTGTTGGAAAAAATGAGAAAATCCAATATTCAAACCCCCGTCATCTTGATGACCGCCTATGGGGACAGCCAAACCGAAAAAACCGCAAAGCTTTATGGCATCTCCGCCTATCTCAAAAAACCATTCAATAATATTGATGACGTGGTGTCTCTCGTAAAAACAACTCTCAAATCCATTTGATCCATTATTGATTTGATCCAAACCTAAAAATCCTCATCATCGATGATCTTCTCTTTTAAGATGAAAGAGTGACGTTATAGTTCAATTTTCTTTGTTTCAGTAATCGTTTTTATTCAAGTAAGCATCGGTTCCAAATCTATAGTCTTCTTAAATTGTTCATAAAAAAACACCTCAAGCTTTAAGCTTGAGGCGTAATTATCAAATCATTAAATTAACGCCACGCTCAGCGACTGGCACAGAGGGCAGAGCCATCGTTGTAGCCGCGGTAGCAGTCGCCGATATTGCCATTATTACCATTGAAGTAGTAGGCGCTGAAGGAATTGTTTGGATTGACCGACGAAGACCAAAACCATCTTCCACTTGTATCAATAACTTTTCGAACTCCATTGGCCTCTAAGGTTTTAAAGTCACCTTTTGACGGCAAAGCCCAAGAAAGCGCTGTTAAATGTCCTCTGGCTTCACTTGAGGAAGCCTCCGTGCAAACATCTGATATTTGATTATGATTATAGGTTCCATCAAAAATATCACTCACTAAAAGCCCACTTGTTAAATCCTTCCATACCATTTTTCCAGACTCTGTTTTGGTGTGAAGCAACCAAGTTGCCTCACCGTTTTTAGTTTCAACCTTACATTCGTAACCTTGCTCGGCTTTCGTTGTCTTTTCAAGAGAGCATTCTTCGATTTTTGTCTCCTCTTCAAAAACAACATTACCAATTGTACCTCCTAAAACAGTGTATTCTGATTTGTATTTTGGTACATGCTGCCCGCAAGTTGGACAATTTTCAGCCTGAACAGGCTGTACCATAAATACCGTTAAAATAAATAATCCTACAAATAAAAAACTCTTCTTCATTTTCATTTCCTCTTTGGGGCTCAATGCCCATTTTCTTCGTTTATCTTTTAGTCACGGTGACAATTTGCGCCACCACTAAACTTCCTTTCAAGCTCAATTTTTAAGAGACTTTGTTCAAAATCTCTCATCACCCTTTTACATAGCAAGCTCTGTGCCAGGCATCGATTACATACCCCATTTTTTGAAAAAATTTTCAACTCTGACGCGTCACTTACCACAAAATTTTGGAAGCTCCAAATGCTCTCTACCAATCTAATTTAACCAGTGACATGATATCAGCTGATGGAATTGAGAAGAGTCAGCTTCCCTGAGCTCAGGAGAGTTGCACACTATTAAACCATCTCTTAAAGGATCTCGGTCAATGGCCTTTTTGGTTTAATTGCTGCTTGAATAAAGTCAAATTACTGATAAGCTATAAGATTTCGAAATGGAAAAAATGAACACACTCATTATTAAAGGGGCCAGACAAAATAATCTAAAGAGCCTCGATATTGAAATCCCGCATAACCAAATGACAGTCATCACCGGACCCAGTGGATCGGGGAAATCGTCTCTGGCGTTTGAAACCATATTTGCCGAGGGGCAGAGGCTGTATACGGAATCTCTATCGACTTACGCCCGGCAGTTTTTGGAACGCGTAGAACGGCCCGATGTGGATGTGATCAAAAATATCTCTCCCACGATTGCCATTGAACAAAAAAATACCGTGAAAAATTCAAGATCCACGGTGGCCACATCGACAGAGATTTATGACTATTTGCGGCTTTTGTATTCTAAAATTGGAAAAGTCGAATGCCCCAAATGTCATATTCCCATTAAAAAAGATACCGTCTCCGATATTGTAGACCATTGCCTCCACAAATTATCCGATCAAAAAATTGTTGTTCTCGCTCCTTTCTTTGTGGAGGACCTAGAGCCAAAACTCATTATTAAAACCCTTCTACACAAGGGATTGAGCCGAATATTTATCAATTCTGAAATTGTGGAACTCACTCCCAATTTTAATTTGGGAAAGCACAAAGAACTCTCAGTGGTTTTGGATCGTTTGGTGGTGAAACCGT
>CAZDSE010000309.1:0-2547 GCA_964507905.1 uncultured bacterium
ATATAAACCCGGTGGATTTATCTGGATTTGAGACGTTTGACCGACTGGATTATAATGATTTTGAATTTAGAACAGTGGATTCATCTCCTGAACTTCGAGAATTCGAAGAACTTATTCAAAGTGCAGATCTGGTGAAACAGGAGGTCCGATTTTCGATTCTGGGTTCATCCATGCTGAGTCGAGGAGTCGAAGGGGGTGTTTTTGACATGTTGCCTCTTCAACAAGGACTTGGCTTTGGGACAGCACCATCGATTCGTATTGTAAAATCCGAAAAAAAGAATTTGGAAATTCAAAAGAGGGGAATTGAGGAAACAATCAAACGGCAACTTAAAATTGTGGTTAATAATTATAATTTAGACTTGGATAATTATGCGAACTTAAAGCGGAGAGATGAATTGACCAAAGCAGGTTTTAAAAACTTAAAAGATCGCTTAACATTGGGGGGGGGCCAGGCGATTGAAACGTTAGAGTTGGTTGAAGCATCTCGAAATCAAATTCAGGCAGAAAGTCAATTTTTGGCCATTAAATATCGTTTTTTAATGAATGAAGATAAATTGGCCAGGCTGATTTTCCATGGGGACTATGATCAAAAGCCAGCTGCAATTGAGAAATTAAACAGGAAATAATGGTGAAAACTCGATTATTCATTCTTTTTTCATTCATAATACCAATCTTGGGATGCAATGAAGAAGAACAAATCAAGCAATGGCTGGATGAGGCAGGCCAATTAAAAATTGAAGCTGAGAAGAATATTTCTCAAGCGCCGTATGCAAAAGAGCAGTATCAAAGTTTTAAAGGGTATTTTTCCAAAATAAATCAAATTCCAAATACTTTATCAGACGAAGAAAAATTTAGAAAACCATTCAATCAGTTTTTGTCTAAAAATGATCTTGAAGCATTGTGTAAAAAAGTGTTCATTCAGAAAGAGAGCTGGACAGCACTGATGCGTGCCTGCACCAAGAATCGTTTTTTTCTGTGTGCAGAGGAAGTGAGAAGTTATCCGGCCATGATTCAGGCGATTAAGGGATTTTTGAATGAGGAAAATCAGAAGCGGTTTCAGGGAACAACAGCCTGTGAGGATTTGCCATGAGAAAAGGGGTGTTATGAAGAAATTGTTTGTTTTTGCTTTAATGTTTTTAAGTCTTAGCAGTTGGGCAAAGGGGATCGACTGCAATATTTGTGGGATGTTGATTGAAGACAATGCTCCCAATCATTTTATCTTAACTGAAAAAGAACCGGTCCATGCGTGCTCGATTCCATGTGTGAATAAAGCCAAGAAGGGGGTACCCACAGCCAAGATTCAAATATCAGATTTTAATCATCGAGAGAAACTTTTGGATGGCAGTCGTTCTTTTTTTCTGATTGGCAGCAAAAATATTAAAAAGGATATGGGAGATATGGTCATGCCGCCTTACGTGGCTGCGTTCTCGACAAAAGTAGAGGCCGTGGCTGCTCAGAAAAAATATGGAGATGGCCGAGTGGTAGAAGGAATTGATGCTGTTTTAAAAGAAGCGAAATAAAATGATCATTTCAAAAATAATTCTCGGCATCGTTTTGATATCGACCCTCTTATCCTGCGGTCCCATGAATAAAAAAGCCGATGATTTTTCTCAAGCTTTAGCATCTTTTGGAAATGGAGGAAATTCTAAAGATAATAAGTTCTACGTGGTCACTTCATTTTCTGACACGAAGCCCGTCTGGGGAGACAATGATATCGTCATGCGATTTGTGTATTCAAGCACGTTACTCCCTCTATCGAATCAAGCCAAGGTGAGCATTGTTTATCATATGCCGAAAATGCCCGGCATGGGGACAGAAACTGAAACGGCCGATCTAAACCCCAATGGGACGTATACCGCAACACTCTTTTTCTCAATGCGGGGTTGGTGGGAAGTCACGCTTAAAATTGATGATGGCGGGATGCATGATGAGCTTGTGCTTCAAATTAATATTTAAATCATTCCTGATCCCATTCATGATTTTTTACAGCAGTCATGCGTGGTCCGCCAGTTGTCATGGCGGTGGTGGAGGAGAGACCACTGTCCTATCCGCGGGACAAAAGATCCAAGTTGGGATGGCCAACTCTTTTCGTGTCATCGAGGGATTTTTTGATCCATATGGACGATATACATCTACGAGGGATGATGATTCTTCTCTAATATCTTTCGCCACCACTTGGAATGCGGGAGTGAGAGCATCAGAATCTTGGCAGTGGGCATTCGCATTTCCTGTAATAAATAATTTTGGAAGTTATTCAGGACAAAATCATTCTAAGACATCGATTGGAGATCCTGTTTTGGAAACCAGATATACACTATGGGAAGATTTGGGCAGCTTATCACTCTTACCTGAGATCAATGGGTATGTCGGAGCCCGATTTCCATTGGGGACTTCCGTGTATACGTCTTTAGACTCGAGAGGGCTGGATGTGGTGGGGGACGGAGTCTCTACGCTTCATTTGGGATGGGTCGCATCCAAATTGGTTCGACCTGTGAAGGTGTCATTGAGCGGTAGTTTTTACTATCCATGGGAGAAACAAGTTACAAA
>CAZDSE010000310.1:0-2535 GCA_964507905.1 uncultured bacterium
AAGCATTTGAAGAATCTCTTTTAGATACCTCATACGGCCTTTCATACACCGGTGCAGCTTCCGTCAAAGACTGAACTGGAATACACACCACTTCTTTCCCATCCCACAGCGCCCGAAATTTTCCATCATCGGTCACTTCGCCAATGACTTCAGAGTCCAAATCCCATTTATCAAAAATGATTTTAACTTTTTGTTCAAATCCGCGCTTTACCACCAAAAGCATTCTTTCTTGAGATTCAGAAAGCAAAAGCTCATATGGCGTCATCCCCTCTTCACGTACTGGTACTCTTGATAAATCCAACTTCACCCCATTCCCCGCTCTCCCTGCCATTTCCACCGAAGATGAGGTTAACCCCGCAGCCCCCATGTCTTGAATGCCCACCAAATAACTTTCCTTCATGAGCTCCAAACACGCTTCCAATAACAATTTTTCTGTAAACGGATCACCGACTTGAACCGTGGGTTTTTTTGACATCGTATTGTCATCAAATTCTTGAGAGGCCATGGTCGCTCCATGAATGCCATCTCTGCCCGTTTTGGATCCCACATAAATCACTGGATTCCCTGTGCCTTCAGCTCTTCCCAAAAATATTTTGTCGCGATCAGCAATCCCCAAACAAAAGGCGTTCACCAGTGGATTTAAATTGTAAGACGGGTGAAAATAAGTTTCTCCTCCGACGGTCGGACATCCAAAACAATTGCCATAACCGCCAATGCCACTCACCACCCCTTCCACCAAAAATTTAGTCTTTGGATGAGTCAGATCTCCAAATCGTAAAGAATTTAATAGCGCCACAGGTCTTGCACCCATCGTAAAGACATCCCGCAAAATCCCCCCCACTCCAGTCGCTGCCCCTTGATAAGGCTCTATAAAGGAAGGATGATTGTGACTTTCCATTTTAAAGACAACCACTTCTCCATCCCCAATATCCACCACACCGGCATTTTCTCCGGGTCCTTGAACAACCCTAGGCCCTTTCGTCGGAAATTTCTTTAAATGCACTCTGGAACTCTTATAACTACAATGCTCCGACCACATGACCGAAAATACACCCAGTTCCACAAGATTAGGCTCTCGACTCAAATATTGGATAATACGTTCATATTCGGCCATGGTTAGGCCATGAGCAGTTACGACTTTCGGGGTGATATCAAACGCTTGAGTCATGAATGGTGCTGAGTTTACAGCGCTCGACTCAAAAATGCAAATGGCAGCCTACTGACCTATCGAATTCCCCAAATTTTGAGATCGTAGATAATCGGGGTCTTCCAGGCGTTCGTATTTAATGTATGACTGGTCGTTGTGCACTGCTTCGCATAATAGAGATTTCCATTCTTATCAAGGCAAGGCGTTACTTGTCCTGTCTGTAGATTTTTAACAATGTTCGTTGGCATTTTAATTTTTAAACGACTTATGGGGAAATTTAATGGAAATCGGATAAACCAGGGGACTTTGCTCTGTTGATATGCTGTATCAAAACAAGATGAGCCTGGCTGATTCATAAAAAAATCTAGGTATGGCACAGTGCCTTTCAACATATTGTGGATGGGGAGTATAATACCTTCTATTCGTGGTGAAATGGAATGCATCACTTCAAAAGGTGGTTCCGTACCCATGAATATCGGATTGTTACCTGAATTCGGAGTATTGTCATTTGGAAAAAGATTAAGAGGGGACAGTTCAGATACTATAGATGAGGTCATATATTCAAATCTAACCTCAGGCACTGCCCACCAGTCATGCTGCATCGTTTTTGTCCCGCAACCATCATAGATATTGCTCCATGTTTTGGCATACTGTACAAGATCAATATTGGTAATCAGCATAGGATTCTTGAAAGCAATCTCAAATATTGCCGTCCCCGCAGCTGGATCAAGCATCGTATATTTATACCAAGATCCGGTTCCCATATATCCAGCCTTATATCCTGTAACATTATAATAACTCACATCCGCAAATGATGTATCATTTAACACATGTTTAAATTCCCATAGAAGACTGGGGTGTTTATACTGAATCTTCCGTGTGTGCTCTTGAACAACTTGACCATTTTGACCCAAAGCTTTTACTTGAATGTAGAGCGGCTTTTTATCAAAAGGATTTAAGCGCCAATTCATATACGGATACACGATTCCAATTGAATTATTTTTTAGAGTTTTATCCATGGTGGATAGCACTCCTTCTCTAATCACTGTTGAAAAATCTGATGTATCAGAAATTTGAAATGTTGAGGAAGCAATGGCTCGATTGCTGGTGCCTTGAAACCCATCAAAGACCTTCACGCCAATGTCTGGAAACTTATCTGAAGCTATCAGTTCTTCTTCATATCTGGGCGACGTAATTTCAAACACCTCACATTCGTCTTTAATACCATTTTTGAGAAAGTAAGTTCCTGCGGAATCGACCCCATTATCGGCGTACTGACAGGTGTCGCAGGCATTTCCATAGCCATCGGAGTCAGAGTCAGCTTGATCGTGGTTTGAGATATAGGGGCAATTATCAACAGTCCCTGTCACGTTAGAACAGGTCATTAG
>CAZDSE010000311.1:0-2521 GCA_964507905.1 uncultured bacterium
AAAAGATTTGGATGCATATTTGTTTCAAATTGAAGAAGCCAAAAAAAGAGATCACAGAAAATTGGGAAGAGAGTTGGATTTGTTTAGTTTCCATGAAGAGGCACCGGCCAGTCCATTTTTTCATCCGAAGGGAACTGTCATTTATAATCTCTTAATTGATTTTATGCGAAGTTTATACCGGGTGCATGGCTATCAAGAAGTGATTACTCCTCAAATTTTAGATGTGGCTCTCTGGCATAAAAGTGGCCATTACGAAAATTATCGAGATAATATGTATTTTACTGAAATAGACGAACGTCAGTTTGCCATTAAACCCATGAATTGCCCAACCCATACATTTATCTATTCGGCGAGAATGCGGTCTTATCGAGATTTACCACTGAGAATTGCAGATTTTGGAAGACTCCATCGTTATGAGCGGTCAGGAGTGATTTCAGGGATGACTCGTGTTCGAACGTTTTGCCAAGATGATGCTCATATTTTTTGTTCAGTCGATCAAATCGAATCGGAGATAAAAGGTGTTGTGGATTTGATTTTAAAGACATATCAGAAGTTTAATTTTGATACAGTGAATATATCCTTTTCAACACGGCCCGAAAAGCGGGCCGGCTCAGATGATATATGGGACAATGCGGAAGCTGCATTGAAAAATGTTTTGGTCTCATTGGGAAGACCATATCGAGTTCATCTGGGAGATGGAGCGTTTTATGGCCCCAAAATTGACTTCAATATCAAAGATGCGATTGGAAGGCTTTGGCAGTGTGGAACGATTCAGCTCGATTTTTCTATGCCCGAGCGATTCGGGTTGGTTTACACAGGCAAGGATGGAAAGGAGCATCGCCCTGTGATGATTCATCGAGCGATTCTTGGATCGCTCGAGCGATTTATTGGAATTTTAATTGAACACTTTGGGGGGACGTTTCCGGTGTGGCTGGCCCCGGTTCAAGCCATTATTCTCAATGTGACTGACAATCAAGTGGATTATGCCAAAAAAGTTTATAGCGATCTTCAGCGAATAGGTGTTCGAGTGGAGCTGGATATTAGCAATGAAAAATTGGGCTATAAAATTCGGGAGGCCCAATTACAAAAAATTCCATACATGATTGTCATTGGAGATAAAGAAGTTCAATCAAACACCATCTCTATTCGAAAAAGAGATGGACAAACAATGGATGCAAGACCGATTGAAAGTCTTGCTCAACTGATCCGCGAAGATGTGGATCAAAGGAGGTAACTATCGCACGAGAACCCAGGAGAAATAGAAATATCTACGCTCCTCAAGTCAGAGTCATTGGTGAAGACGGACATCAAATTGGAATTTTACCGGTTCAGCAGGCCATCATAATGGCGCAGGAGATGGGATTGGATCTCATTGAAATTTCACCGACTGCGAAACCGCCGGTCTGTAAAATTGCCGATTATGGAAAATTTAAATATGAGCGAAAAAAGGAAGAGCATAAGGCCAAACGAAAGCAAGTGATCATTAAACTTCATGAAATAAAGTTTGGTATTATGACCGATGATCATGACTTGGACCATAAGCATCGAAAAATCATAGAATTCTTAAATGAGGGTGACAAAGTAAAATTGACCGTGATGTTTCGAGGGAGAGAGATTGAGCATAAGGATCTCGGAAAAATTGTTCTTGACAAAATGCTCGAAAAACTTAAAGATATCGCGGCTGTGGAGCATCCTCCCAAGGTGGAAGGAAGAGCGTTATTCACAGTGATCATACCCAAAGGAAAAAGTACACATGTTGAAAACAAATAGTGGCGCAAAAAAGCGATTTAAATTAACCAAAAGTGGAAAAATTAAAAGAAAACGTGCTGGATTGAGACATCTGCTCACGACTGGAAAGACTCCAAAGCAAAAAGATAATCTGAGAAAAGGAGCTTATGTGGGTCCCGCAGAATATCATCGTATGAGAAGATTACTCCCGTACGGATAAAGAGAGGATAAAAGTATGCCAAGAGTAAAACGAGGCTTTAAGGCCCGAAGAAGACGAAATAAAATTTTAAAAGCCGCCAAGGGGTATTATGGAAGACGAAAGTCAACCATCCGACGAGGAACGGAAAGTGTTCATCGTAGTTGGGTTTTTGCATATCGAGATCGCAAAGTTAGAAAACGAGAATTTCGATCTCTTTGGATTGTGCGGATCAATGCCGCAGTTCGGCCGTTGGGCTTAACGTATAGTCAATTTATTAATAAACTCAGCAAATCCAATTTGGGATTGAATCGAAAAATGCTTGCTGATGTGGCAGTCACAGATCCCAAAGCATTGGGAGATATTGTTCAAGAGATAAAAGCTGTAGCATAAGCGTCCATGCTCGATCAACTTACCGAACGCCTGAAGGCCCAAATTAAATCCATAGAAGAAGAAGCCCATCAAGAATTGTCCCAACCTTTGATAGACGAGAAGGTGCTGGAAGATTTAAAAATTCGTTTTTTGGGACGAAATGGAAAATTAACTCAAGTCTTAAAAGATATTGGTGTATTGTCTCAAGAAGATCGACCGAAGCGT
>CAZDSE010000312.1:0-2512 GCA_964507905.1 uncultured bacterium
AATCGGCCCTCGCCATGACAACGAAGGATATATTCTCGTCGAAGGAGAAAAAACAAATTGCTTGCCCATTTTTTTCTTGGGGGGATTGGTGGATGTTGCAGACACTCCAAATGATATTCGAACAAGACAAAGTTCTCCCTACGCATATGATCCGTATAATGGTTTGACCATCGGGGCGGGTGTGGGAATGAAATGGAATTTTGAGTTTACCAAGGTCAACGCCAAAGTCCAACAGGCTAAGGCGGAATATCAAAAACTGTTGCATCAAAAAGATTTTGCCGATAAAGGAATTCCTCTTGAAGTTGAAAAAGCATATTTGGAATATAAAGAAGCGGCCAATAACATTGCCCATTCCAGTGAACAAGTGGATCAAGCCAAAAAATGGTTTTTGCAGTCGGTGGTCGCTTGGAGTTTTGGAGTGGGGGATTCGAGAGAAGTTTTGGAGTCTGTGATCTTTAAAGGCTTGGCCGACAAAAACTTTTTCGAAGCGACGGTCAATCACAATGTCGCCATTGCGTCATTGTCCAAAGCGACTGGAACAGAGCTTCTGCCGAATCTAAAATATTAGAAGACCACTTGTCATTCCCCGGCTTGACCTCTGTCATTCCCCGGCTTGACCGGGGAATGTATCTCTTTATTTCCCAGCCGGTTGCTTCTTTACTTCTTTTTCAGCCGTCTTGGGAGGAGCTGCGATTTGAGGCGGTTTGGCAATGACTTGCATCGAGGCAATCATTTTATTGAGCTCCGCGGCATAGAGATTGTGGCGACTGCGGGCGACACTATAGGTTACCAAAATGGCGATGCTATTTTTAACAGTCGCCAAGTATCGGGTATAGAAATTTTTTAACTCACTGCTCAAATGCACCGCATCGACCCATTGCGTACCCACAATATCTTTATATTTAATAAAACTGACTTTGGATGAAAACATCTGGCCTTTGAAATCTGTAATTTTTTTGGGTTGCTGAAGATACGTATAATAGGCTTTCACATTGTCGTCTTTTCCGGGAAGCTTGGCGGCAATGATAATAATCGCATCGCCTCGTTTTTCTGAAGACACCGGTCGACACACATATTCTGAGCCATCCATGGCGCAGCCCCATTGATCGGACAGTTGAAATGAGACGTAGTCGGTTTTAAATATTTTGGGTTTGACCATTTGAGATAAAGCTGGGGCGGCCTCAAAACTGAATACAATCAAAAATAATAAAAAATAAATTTTAGATCTCATAACGATACCCCCCTAATACAGCCAGAATATCACGAGAAAAGTCTTTTTACATCACCTTTTTAAGTCTCAAGCTCACCCTCTCAAATAAAGACATTTTACTTTTGGGATCCAAACTTTTAAGCGATACATTTCCATAATATCCCGGTGCAGAATTTTTAAGCCCTTCTTGAACCGAATAATCAAAAAGACCTGCAAACATTTCCATATTCCCAAAATCAGGCATTTCGAAAGAGCCAGAGGGAAACAAACGATCCGATGCCAGTCCTCTAATTTCAAAAGTCATATTGGAAGAATTTGTTTTTGAATCTTTGGCCTCTGCAATGGCTGGTGACGATGCATCATTTGAAATATCGCCTGCATCCATTCCATATTTTCCCGGATTGGCTTTGAGTTCGGCCACTTGTTCTTTGGTTAAATATTTTTCTGGATGGGTTTTAATATCGTCCAAGTTAATACCTTTGGATTTAAGCCCATCCAATTGCGCTTGTGCAAACGAATTGGTTTCTTTGACCTTATCTCGAAGTTGGCCGAGATCCACAGTGTCGTTGTCGACAAAGACTCCTGAAGATGACATGTCCGTTCCCAAAGCCGTTCGCAAGGACTGAAATGCCGAATTACACTCAGAATCATCCGAAGGACAGCTAAAATTCCCACCGGAAGGAATGTTCAATCCACCTCCCGTAGGGATGACGATTGCTCCACCGTTATCCACTGTGTAAGTAATGCCTCCGCTGGTATCGATCTCGGTCGGTCTTCCCACGCTTCCACGAGAATCCAATTGATCCGCGTTATCAAAGCTGTCGTCGGACTTAATGGCAGTCAAATAAGTACTGGCGGTAGATCCTGCGGCTTCGAGACATGCCCAGTAATTCTCATCTGCGCACTCAATGGATTTTGCTACGGCATTTTTTCCGGTCAGAATAGCACCCGCACCATACGCAATCCCAGAAACAATTTGTTTTGATTTTGGATCCTCGGCGTGTGAAAGAGAAATGAAAAAAATCAATGTCGCGATAGTCATTCCCGTACCCCACTTTCGTGGAGTACAGGCTCCAGCGGGAATCTTCCTCAAAGAACACATATTAAAACACCTCTTCTTTAAGCTCATGTGCTTTTTTCATATGGGCTTTGGTGACACGATTAAAGAGGCTGGGGCTATTGGTCCCTAAGATTTGTCCTTGTTGTTCTGCTTCTTTTTGGGATGCAATTTGTCGAATCGCCAGTCCGCTCGCTCCGCCTTCTTCCCCTGGCATCCAGTTTGGCATAAATTTACTGAGGTCA
>CAZDSE010000313.1:0-588 GCA_964507905.1 uncultured bacterium
TTTGTGTTAATTTTAAACAAGATTGGATAAGAAAATATTTTTTGTTTTATTTTTGTTTCTATCTTTAAAACCATTTCTATTGAGTGCCCAAAATCATGATGAGAAAAGTCCTTTCTTAGGGGCATTTTTGGCTTCCGTCGTTCCTACTTCAGGTCACTTATATGCTCAAAACTGGGGTAGAAGTATTAAATGTGTAGCAGGCGAAATTGGAGGAGCTGCTCTCCTGATGTATTATTTATCTGATCAAGAAAAAAGAAGCGATAGAGGAGTACATTTGGGTATCGGAATTGCCATGCTTACCATTTCCAAAATTTGGGAAATGGTAGATGCATACGGAGCTACGAAAGATTATAATATGTGGTATTTTGACCCTCAAAAAGAAAGAATAGATAAAAAGATAAACTCTGATTCTAGACAGTATGGGTATGTTGGATATAAAAATCCCAATTTGGCTTTTTTCGCATCATTAATTATACCCACATCTGGACAAGCATATGCAGAGAATTGGGGGAATGAAGAACTTATTATTTTAGGGTCAGAGGTGGTTGGAGCAGCATTAATTATTGGTGGGTTGGCATCGCATGATGT
>CAZDSE010000313.1:598-2121 GCA_964507905.1 uncultured bacterium
GCAATAGGTGGTGTTGTCTTAGGAACCCTTATATTTGTTCCAGCGAAAATTTGGGATGTATGGGATGCTCACAATTCTGTAACAGAATATAATCACAAGTTTTATGGTAGATATAGAAAAGGAATTACCAATCCTTCTCTGGGAATTTATTTTCCCAATCAACATTCCCTAGGCGTACAGCTATCTGCTCATTTTTAAAAAATGCAGAATCTGCCTAGTTTTATACCATCGCGGCGATGGTATAAAATTGTGCAACTTTTGTTGCATATGTCGTTGTTGAGAGAGAAAATTAAAAAAAGATCATGAGAAATCTTTTTTTAATTTTCTCTTCCAAACTCGTTCAATGTCATCCCTACAATAACGACGCCACAGAACTGGTGATCATCCTAAAAAATCCAGTGGGCAATATACCCAAAAGGAGGGTGCCGGCAGCGGTGATGACAAGAACCCATGTGATGGCGGGAGAGAAGATCAGTTTCGGTTGTTCGATTTGACGTTCCTTCATATAGAACACGACAACCACCCGCAGATAATAATAAGAAGAAATGACGCTATTGATCATCCCAATAATGGCCAATCCATAAAGTTGGGCGTTGATGGCGGAACTAAAAATATAAAATTTTCCCATAAAACCTGCCGTGGGCGGAAGTCCAATGAGTGAGGCCATAAAGAGTGTCATGGCCAGCCCCAGATATGGATATTGAAATCCAAAGCCTGCATAATCGTTGAGATTGTTTCTTTCCTGGGCTGCAGTCCCATAAATAAGAACTGAAAATGCGCCAATCGTCATCAATCCATACGCCAAGAGATAAAAAAGCATGGCCCCAATGGACAGATTAAAGATTTGGCTATTGACTGCCGTCAGCGCAATGAGAATGTACCCCGCGTGTGCAATGCTCGAATATGCGAACATGCGCTTTATATTATTTTGAACCAATGCGGCGATATTTCCAACAGTCATCGTGGCAATGGCCAAAACAAAAATAATGATTTCCCAATTGGCCTTAATGGATAACAGAGGAACCAAAAACAGTCGGATAATGGCTGAAAAACTGGCGGCTTTCACGGCCGTGGCCATGAATGCGGTTACCGAAGTGGGAGCACCTTCATACACATCAGGGACCCACATGTGAAAGGGAACAGCCGCAATTTTAAATCCCATTCCGATAATCAAAAGAGCAATGCCAATATAAAAAATGGCGGGAATCGTAAATTGAGAATTCATCAAAAAATAACCAATGGATGAAAATTGAGTTGATCCCGTGCAGGCATACAGCAATACGATTCCAAAGAGGAAAAATCCCGTGGAAAATGCCCCCAATAGAAAATATTTGAGTGCCCCTTCAATGGAAGACAGCCGGTCTTTTCTAAATCCGGTTAGAACATAGGCCGATATGCTCATCAGTTCCAAACTTAAAAAAAGAGTCATGAGATCCGATGCCCAGGCCATTAAGCTCATGCCCATACAGGCAGACAATAGAAAGAAGGAAAATTCACCCACCGGAAAGAGATTTTGTTTTATG
>CAZDSE010000313.1:2131-2512 GCA_964507905.1 uncultured bacterium
AAACAAAGCAAGCTCAGTAAAAAATAACGAAAAATGGTCGACTTTGATGGCTTCGTTAAACAAATATCGTGGATCCAGATACCAAAGTTGAACGGTGGTAATGAGTGAAATGGTTAAACCCGCAAACGATAATCCCAACACCCACCATTTGGATCCGTTGGGATGGAAGGCATGCAAGAGCAAAACAAAAATAGAAGTGGCTGCCAAAACGAGTAGGGGGGATAAATAAAAAATATTATTGAGCCATTCTGCGTTCATGTTGTTTTTTCCACAATCCCAAGTTCATAGCGTTCATAATGTTCGATCAAGTAATCCACTGATTTTTCCATGGGTTTTAAAAATGTCTTTGGATAGATGCCCATCCAAAATATAAAAACAATA
>CAZDSE010000314.1:0-2505 GCA_964507905.1 uncultured bacterium
GGCGACCCCCTGCTCCCAAAGCAGGTGCTCTAGCCAGGCTGAGCCACACCCCGATCGTGCAAAAAATGAAATCTGAATCTAACAAAAGGACGAAAGTTTTGACAATGGAAATTTAAGGCTTGGTTTCACTTGGTGAAAGGTTGGCGATTGATTGGCGATTTCGATCTGGACAATTTAAGAAAAATGAGCTATATTATTGGCGAAAGGTTGGCGATTAAGACATGGCGGAATATATAGAAAAACAAAAAGGGATAGCCAAATATGGACGCGCAAAGTGGCTCAAAATCGAAGAGGATCGGCGTCGCACATCAACCCGAGTTGATCTCCTCGATAAAAAGGGAAAACCTTTTTGGTTTGTCGTTACCCAATATCTTCTGGGTGTTATCTCAGAAATCGAACAAAATAGAGGGTTTCTATCGGCACTTAAACTTCCTAAGAAGTTTTTGGAAACTTTGACTTCTGAAACAGAAAAGAAGGAGGCTTATTACTCAAGTCACATTGAAGGGGCTGTCACATCTTTAGAAATTGCCCTGCTTCATCTGAACAAACCCACGAGAAAAGACTATGAGGATGAAAGTCTTCAAATGATCATCAACAACAGAGATGCCCTTCAATATATTCACACACAGAATTCAAAATCGTTCGACCACGAAATGATTTACGGACTTCATAAAATCTTGGTTCGAAATACACATAAAGATCGGCCCATTACTATTGGCGCATATCGCAAGGGCCCAATCTATGTTGTCGACAGTCTGGGCCAAGTTGTTTACGAAGGCCCCCCTGCATCCGACGTCATGTCCATGATGAATTCATTCATTCAATGGATGAATGGCACGAAAGAAATTCATCCATTAATTGAGGCGGCATTTGTTCATCTCTACTTTGTGCATGTACATCCATTTGATGATGGAAATGGTCGCTCAGCGAGAGCGCTTTCAAATCTTCTCCTGATGAAACGTGACTACCAATTCATCAATTTTCTCTCTCCTTCAGATTATTTTGATCATCATCGGGGTGAATATTACCGAGCCATCCAAAATGCAGAAGCTCACGAGAACGATGCCACATTTTTCATTCTTTACTATCTGAAGGCATTGGCTGAACAACTAAAAACCGTCCAACACGAAATTCAAAAAGAAAATAAGGTCCAAAATATCCGAGGCCTTTTGGGCGCAAAAGTTCAGGCAAAACTCGACAAAAAACAAGTCAAAGCGCTGCAGTGGATGCTCGAACATCCAGAAGCCATGAGTACGAAGAAATATTGCAAGCTGGGACAATGTTCCGATGAAACCGCCCGAAAGGATTTTAATGACATGCTCGAGGCTGGCCTGATCGAAAAGATCGGGCATGGTCGAACAACAGGATATGTCTTAAAAAGATCATAGCAATCAGACAAAAAATGTCAGCGGTTAGTTAATCTTTAGACATATTGAAATCAATTCAAATATAGTGTATAAACCTATGTTTTTACTAGTAATTTAATAAACAAACTCCCGAATATAAAAAGTTTTTTTGGTGCCCCTTTAGACAAGTGACAAAAACGTTACGGAAAGTAAATCTCCTCCCCTATTCGTTTGAATCTAACATATGAATATGATTTGCCTTTTTAAATTTAACATTTGTGGCATGGCATTTGCTCTATGTAAACATATGATGAAAAAACTGGACCTCTTTCTATGGTTCGTGCTGATGATTGTGTGTCTCGTGCCATCTCTCCACGCTCAACTTCCATCTGATCCTTCTTCAACGCCTCATCAATTTGCATTTGCGGCATTTGTCCAAGAACAAAAGCGATTTCTAACGTTACCCGAATCCGAGCAACCGGCGTCATTGGAAGCCCTGGAATCTCAATATCTGGCTGCACTGGAAGAACTACACAGCTCTGAAGATATTACGCTTCTTAAAATCTCTAGACTTTATTTTTACCAACGGCATCGTGAAACCATATTAAATCTTTCGTACGCCACTCGGCTTCGAATCAGCACATGGATTGTGGAAGAAAAAAAGAAAAAAGAAGAACTTAAATCTCTGCGATTGGAGCATGAACCCTCTCCGACAGAAGACGCATTGGAATTAAGTTTTAGTATGGCGTTTGTGGGCATTCACCCCAGACTGAGAGAAGCGCTGACCCAAGCCGATCCAGAACTCAAAAACTATCTCGACACCATGGGGCAATCTTTACAGGTTTTAAATACCACTTTTTCAAGCTTACCTGTCCAATCCAAAACTGAACTCATCACCCAGGTTATTCTTCGTCTCAGCCAAAGACTTCATGTGTCGTTTCAAACCATGGTTCAAGAACTTTACATATCCCCAGATCAAACGTTGGAAACATCTGCGGATCTAAAATCCCGAATTCAAAAAAATAAAACCCTCTTCCAAGAATCCGAACCCAAATTTCTAGACTGGCTCACTGAGATGATAAATAGTCTCTATGGGATCCACACATCTGCCAATCAAGAAGAATCTCTCAATCTGGAAGAAGACAACCACATTTTTCAA
>CAZDSE010000315.1:0-484 GCA_964507905.1 uncultured bacterium
ATTAAAAGAGCTGAGTCAGCCATTTGAAACGTCCGCCGGAGTTCATTTAATTGAACTCGTAGAGGCCCAGGTGTCATCCCCCAAGAACTTGGACAGTGCAAAAGAAGAAATTCGAAGTCTGCTCTATGAACGGGAACTTAAAAAAGTACTGGACCACTGGATTAAAACCAAAAAAGAAGATGCGCTAATTCGTTGGGTTTCTCCCATATCCAAATCTAAGTAAGACTATGTCATTCACCATAGGCATCACTCAAGGGGATCCGAAAGGGATTGGACCAGAAGTTATTTGTAAGGCTCTTGAAACTAGTTCTTTACGGCACTTACCAACCGTTATCTTTGGGGAACCAACTCTTTTTAAATCTTTAAAGAAAAAAACAAACATATTGATCCTTCCTCCTTTAAAACCCTATTGTGATTCGTCTTATGCATCCTTGGAGATGGGAACTCAGTTTTGTCTCGAAAAAAAATTGACCGCATTGGTTAC
>CAZDSE010000315.1:494-2449 GCA_964507905.1 uncultured bacterium
TACAAAAGACCTTTTTTCCCAACCATGCTGTTTAAGGCAAAAAATCACTTTCTAAGCTTGGCGACGGTTCACGTTCCTCTATCGAAAGTATCCCAAAATTTATCCGCCGAAAGCTTAAAAAACACACTCTCAAATACATATGGGGCCTTAGTGCAGGATTTTAGAATTTCACACCCGAGACTGGCAATTTTGGGGCTCAACCCTCATGCGGGAGAAAACGGGATATTGGGACATGAAGAAAAAAATATTCTTTTTCCGCTAGTCCGTTGGGCTCAGAAAAAAAAAATAGATCTGGTGGGTCCCTTTTCTCCAGATAGCTTCTTTGCAACCCACTGGAACAACTTTCATGGAACGATCGCATTATATCACGATCAGGGCCTGATCCCCTTTAAGTTGAAATATTTTGATGAGGCAGTCAACGTTACGATTGGGCTTCCGATTATTAGAACTTCGGTTGACCATGGAGTGGGGTATGATATTGCTGGAAAGGATATGGCCAACCCTCTTAGCATGATTCGTGCCATACAAACGGCTATTAAAATGGTAAGGAACAGAAAGGGCAAACTATGACATCTCCCAATCCAAGCATTTACCGTGAATATGATATTCGAGGATTGGCCGATACAGACTTTGATACGGCATTTGTTCAAGATCTTGGCCGGGCACTCGGCACATGGCTACATGAAAAAAACACATCCCATATTGTTGTGGGAAGGGATTGCCGCCTCACATCCGAGAAATATGAAAAACATCTTGTCCGTGGCCTCATCAGTACAGGCACCCACGTCATTATCCTGGGTATTTGTCCAACCCCTCTTGTATATTTTGCTATTTTTGATCAAGGATTTGAAAATGGCGTGTCTATCACAGGCAGCCACAATCCTGGTGAATATAATGGATTTAAAATTTGCATTCACCACGCTTCACTCTATGGCCCACAGATTCAAGAGTTAAGAAGGCGCGTGGAAAATAAAACCTTTTATAAAGCGTCTCAATCAGGAAATATCTCATATTTTAATATCCAAAAGGCCTATGAAGATTTTATGCTTCGTCATTTTTCACCATTTAGATCATTGAATATTGTCGTCGATTCTGGAAATGGGGTGGCTGGCCCCATTGCTCCGCGTCTCATGAGAAAACTGGGATGCCAAGTCTCAGAATTATTTTGTGATATGGATGGTCATTTCCCAAACCACTTTCCCGATCCCACGGTTCCAGAAAATCTGTCCCATTTGGTCCAAAAAGTGCGCGATGATCATGCGGATCTTGGAATTGCCTTTGATGGAGATGCAGATCGAATTGGGATCGTTGCTCCCGATGGTACGATCATTTGGGGAGATCGGCTCATGATTGTTTACTCCCGAGAAATTATAAAAAAGAATCCCCTGGCGCCCATTATTGGTGAAGTCAAATGCTCATCTCATCTTTTTTCTGAAATTAAAAAAGCAGGGGGACTCCCAATTATGTGGAAAACAGGACACTCTCTCATTAAATCCAAAATCAAAGAAGAAAAGGCCTTGTTTGCGGGAGAAATGAGTGGGCATATGTTTTTTGCCGACCGCTACTATGGATTTGATGACGCCATTTATGCGGCACTTAGACTTCTTGAAATTCTATCCAACTCCAAACAGACGTTGTCCGAACTTCTCTCAGATGTCCCTCAAACCTTTTCAACTCCAGAAATTAGAATCGATTGCCCAGATGAAAAGAAATTCGACATTGTCCAATCCGTTGCATCTTATTTTAAGCCCCGTTATTCCACGCTGGACATCGATGGAGTGCGAGTTGAATTTCCAGACGGGTGGGGACTCCTTCGAGCATCCAATACCCAGCCCGTATTGGTTCTTCGTTTTGAGGCCAATACGGAGCCACGGCTTCAAGAAATCCGTTCTCTCATCGAAGGAAAACTTAAAGAATAATTATGATTGGTCCTGCCATTTCCGTTATTGGAGCGC
>CAZDSE010000316.1:0-2434 GCA_964507905.1 uncultured bacterium
GAAATTCTGATTGAGCTTTCTCCACTGTGGTCGAAAGAAGAGTTGGATCAACTGATGAAAGCCAATGAATCAGATTTAGAAATCAAATTAAAATTAGAATCTGCAAAACAAAATTATAATGCAGCCGTAGAAGAGGGGACGAACTATATCGCATTTCATTGGGCTGATTTTGGTAAGGGAATCGCTCAAACTCCATTGGATATGGGACGCAGGATGTCTTATAATTTGATGCCCAAAGAAGTTCCGATCCTCACATTCATTCCCAGGATGCTTGCTGGAATTTTTGGAATATTTAAGTCTACCGGCGAAAATATGAATGATATGGTTCAAGGCATTTATTATCAAGGAGCATACGGAGCCTCCGGACATCGATTGGGGCAGGAGATTACGGGGCTGGCTCAAGCGATCCTCATTGTCAGTGGCGGAGTGAATGCGGTTAGAAATTCCAGGATGCCGCCCAGTGATAATCAGGGACTTCCGCCAGTAGAAAGTCAAAGTATTGGAGATTTTGATTTTGGTGGCGGTTCTGAGATGTTTCATTTTGAGGATAGTGGCTATGGTCCGTTCGGTCCCAGGCCGGGTGGATCAATAATGTCAGTTGAAAATTATTACAATTCCAATGCAGTGCGTGAATCTTATTTTTCAAGATCTTCTGATGGACTGTCTGTAGAAACCCTTCCCCAAATACAGACCATGACAATGGCACAATTGAAAAATCAAACAGCTGTCTCTTCATTTGGTGTGAAGCTGGGACATGCGGAGCTAGAATCTATTGCGATCGCCATGTTGGCCGTAGATCAAATTGATGATGTGGCTCAAAAAGCCCCAAAGAAAAAAGTATTGATCATTCGAAAAGATGCCCTCGGAAATGTGACTGGATTTTTCTACAAAGACATCGGGGTTGATGAAGATGTCCAAAGTGCGAAGTTTTCTCCGTACGATGATGCCTTTGCGTTTGGACCGGGCGGTCTTTCGTATTCGAATGGGACTCCCCAGGGAACTCCAATGGCGAGTAGCTCTTCATCTGGTGGAAATTCTATTTACGGAGGGGGTTTAGAACCAGACAGAGAAAGAGAAAAAATAAAAGATTTATTTAAAAAACTATTAGAGCCAGACCAGAAAAATTTTGAGAATGTCCTTGCTCAATTAAAAGAAATAGATAAGGCCAAAGTGATTTCTGAGTTTATTAAAGCCTTGGCGGAAGCCCGAGATCAAAAGAAGAGAGAGGGACTGCTGACGGTGGCACAGCAATGCCAGATAAATGTGATTGGAGCATGCCATCATCTGATTTGGAGTAAAACTACAAAAGATTATGAAAAAGAGCGTGCGGTAGATGCTCTAAAGCATTTGGGTGGAGCAGACGCGATCATTGTACTATTGGCAGCATTGTCCAATCCATATGTTCACGAGAATGCTGCGATTGCGTTATCACGAATGACTCCCGCGTTGGTCGTCATCAAGGCACTTTCTAAGTCTCCCAATCGGGATCTTACATCTGGTCAAATGGTTCTCAAACTGATGAGAGGCAAATTCCCAGAAAATTCTCCAATCCGAAATCAAATTGAATCGATGTTGTTGCCCACCGATGGCACTTTACCTCCTGAGCCCGAGCCAAACGATGATGTGGATCAAAATCAAATTGATGATGAGGCCAATATATTTTTAGATGAAAATGGAGGTGTTAAAGAGGATCAGAATGATCAGTTATTGGGACCATCGGACGTGATATCGGATTCAGAGGTCCATGATTTGCTTAATGACATAGAATTTGGACTTCCTGCGAATGAGGATAGCTGGAAAATTGATTCGGAGTTAGAAGAGATGGGTCCAAAAGCTCCTCACAAAGGGCCGGATAAAGAACCAGATGAGCCCATTCCACCTGAGATAGCCGCCAAGTGGAAAGAAGCGCTGGATCCTACGCTTCATCACTTATTTGGAATAAATCCAGCAGAGGCGCAGTTGTTTAAAGAGCAATTTGACCAATTCATGGCCTCTAACAACCCTGTTTTTAAGCGAGAGTTATTGGGGATCATTCGAGAAATCCCGAATATTGTACCTTATCTCTGCGGAGTTGTGGAAAGAGATCCAAGACCGTATGCAAAATTTCTGGCCATTCTTTTAATCAGTGAATTTCCGTCTGAGGAGGGGGCTCATTTTTTAATGAATGTGGCGTTGGATCCAAATCGACCTTCCGGATTGCGAGCTTCAGCGATGATGGGACTGGATGAAATGAAAGGGGCATTTTCAACCCTTCCACTGGCACAACAAGCTGCCCATTTTTTAGAGACCCATACATTTGAACCTGGAGAAATTACTCCTACCCCAGAAGATGTAGATATCTTGGAAAGACTACAACAAGAGATGGAGGCTCTAGAACATGGGGCTGCGAATGATCAGCAATCGGTGTCTCAAACATCAGATGACGAAGATGATG
>CAZDSE010000317.1:0-2360 GCA_964507905.1 uncultured bacterium
CACTTGACCACCGGTTAAAGTGGCAATGTCTTCCAACATGGCTTTCCTTCGATCTCCAAAACCAGGGGCTTTCACAGCGGCGCATTTAAATGTGCCTCGGATTTTATTGACCACCAATGTTGCCAGTGCTTCGCCTTCGACATCTTCAGCAATAATCAAAAGTGGTTTCCCAGATTGGGCCACTTTTTCCAAAACAGGAAGAAGCTCTCTTAAATTAGACAGTTTTTTCTCGTGAATCAATACATACGTATCTTCTAAGATGGTTTCCATTCGCTCTGGATCGGTCACAAAATAAGGGGACAAATATCCACGATCAAATTGCATCCCTTCAACCACTTCAAGAGTCGTCTCCATCGTTTTTGATTCTTCGACGGTAATAACCCCTTCCTTACCCACTTTGTCCATGGCCTCGGCAATGGTATTTCCAATCGTCTGATCGCCATTGGCAGAAATGGTTCCCACTTGAGAAATTTCTTTTCTGTCTTTTACTTTTTTACTCAGTTTGGTGAGCTCTTCAATGATGGTCTTAACCGCCTTGTCTATTCCACGCTTTAACTCCATGGGATTGTGTCCTGCGGCCACCGCCTTTGAACCCGCTCGGTAAATGGCTTGCGCCAAAACGGTCGCTGTCGTTGTGCCATCTCCGGCCACATCGCTCGTTTTAGAGGCCACTTCTTTTACCATTTGGGCCCCCATATTTTCAAATTTGTCTTCGAGCTCAATTTCTTTGGCAACCGTCACACCATCTTTGGTCACCGTCGGTGCGCCAAATGACTTTTCCAAAATCACATTGCGTCCTTTGGGACCCAAGGTCACTTTCACTGCGTTTGCCAACACATCGACTCCTCTTAGAATCGATTGTCTGGCACTTTCACTAAATTGAAGTAATTTTGCTGACATATTTTCCTCCTTTTAAAAATTACTGAAGAACACCAAGGATGTCTTCTTCTTTTAAAATCAGATGTTCAACGCCATCCAATTTAATTTCTGTTCCGGAATACTTCCCAAATAAAATTCGTTCTCCCACTTTCACTTCCAACGGTTTCACAGATCCGCTTTCCAAGCGTCTTCCAGGTCCCACTGCGACCACTTCTGCCCGCTGGGGTTTTTCTTGTGCACTGTCTGGAATAATGATTCCCCCTTTGGTTTTGGTTTCTTCTTCAATTCGTTTGACCAACAAACGATCTGCCAATGGTTTAAATTTCATAAATAGAACCTCCTTTACAAAATTTTATTATGCGCATGGTCTAACTAGAGTCAAGGTGAGACTAAAAAAAGATGACTTTTAACGTCATTGACCTTATATTATGCGCTTTGTATGGCCAAGCATAAATCACTTCCACAAATAATTACTCCAGAGACCAAATATATCCAAGAAGTCTCGCGATATCCACTACTTAGCAAGGAAGAGGAATTTGATCTGGCATTGAGATGGTATAAGAATAAAGACGTTGAAGCCGCCCATAAACTGGTTCTATCTAACTTGAGATTCGTCATTAAGATTGCCCATGAGTACGCCAATTACGGTCTAAAGGTCATGGATTTGGTCCAAGAGGGCAATATTGGCCTCATGCGCGCGGTCAAGACCTATAACCCCTATAAAGATACCCGGCTCATTACCTATGCGGTGTGGTGGATTCGATCATACATCCATGACTACATTCAAAAAAATTGGAGCCTGGTTAAAATTGGAACGACACAAGCCCAACGAAAGCTGTTTTATAAACTCAAAAAAGAGCGGGATGCATTGGATAAATTTGATTTGAAAGAAACGCCAAAATTACTCGCCCAAAAACTGGGCGTACGTGAAAAAGATGTCATTGAAATGGATAGCCGCATGTCCGGCCGCGATGTATCACTGGATGCTCCCATCAGCTCTGAAGACAAACATGCGAGAGCGGATTTTATCGCTGATGATCAAGGCAATGTGGAGCAAATCCTGGCCGAAAAAGAAGAAGCGGTGGTCATGAAAGCAAAACTCCATGAATTTGAAAAAACTTTAAAAGACAGAGATTTGTTTATATATCGAAAACGCCTCGTTTCAGAAAAACCCATGACACTTCAAGCCATTGCCAATAAATATAAAATTTCAAAAGAACGCGAGAGACAGATCGAAGAAAAAATAAAGAAAAATTTAAAAGGTTTTATAGAAAAATCATCGGGTGAGCTCGAGCACTCTGAGCAAATCGTCCCGAGACGACGTCCCCGAAAAAACTCTTGAGAAGGAATTTTTCACACTTTCCAAATATGAATAGACCGACATTTTTTGCGACGCGCGATAGAGCGGTCCATGAAGTCCCACCCAGCCGCCAATCCAATTTTTCCAATGGGTTTTTTTGAAGAGACTTTCCTGAACCACT
>CAZDSE010000318.1:0-2340 GCA_964507905.1 uncultured bacterium
AAAAAAGATCCTCGAAAATCTTTTTTTATTTTTCTCTCTAACGCAAATGAGACATTACGACACAATTATTATCGGTGGCGGGATCTCGGGATTGTCCGCTGCATTCTTTTTAAAGAAAAAGGGAAAGGACGTACTCCTCTTAGAAAAATCTGATCGTGTGGGGGGTGTGATGGCGTCACAGGTCAAAGATGGATTTCTATTGGAAGAAGGTCCCAATACGATGATGGGGATGAGTGAGGCAGTAAAAACGATCATTCAGGACTGTCGTTTAGAATCGGATTTGGTGTTGCCCGGTCAGAATGCGAAGAAAAGATTTATTTGCAAATCTGGAAGACTTTACGAAGTTCCCCTAAATCCCATAAAATTTTTGTCGAGCCCTCTTTTATCTGGAAAAGCCAAGCTTCGAATTTTAAAAGAACCATGGATTTCAAAATCGACGAGAGATGAAACCATTGGAGATTTTTTCACAAGGCGGTTTGGAAGTGGAGTGACAACTGCATTTGTGGATCCATTTGTTTCTGGGGTTTATGCAGGGGACATCCGAACTTTGAGTATGTCAGCTTGTTTTCCAAAATTGGTCGAATGGGAGAGAAGCCATGGCAGTGTGCTGAGAGGAATGCTTAAACAAGAAAGGGGAAGGTCAAATCGAACATTATACTCATTTCGGGATGGATTGGGAACGTTGCCGCGTGCAGTCGAGCGATGGATGGAGTTTGGGTTGGAGAAGGACACAAAATCGACACAGGGGGCATCGGTTTTAAAAAATAGTATTGTGAAAAATATTGGTCTCAGTGGGCAAGGATTTCAGATTCAGTTATTGAAGGAGGGGCAGCAAAAATACGCAAAAGAGGAAGAATTTACCTGTAATAGATTAATTTTGGCCACACCGGCCTATGTGTCCGCAGAACTTTTGCAACATGTGGATTCGGAATTGGCCCGTGAACTTCTGACGGTTCCGTATGCGCCTCTTTCTATTTATTATTTTGGATTTCAAAGAAAAGATGTTGGGCATCCTTTGGATGGATTTGGGTATTTGGTTCCAAGGTCGGAGCAGAAGAATATTTTGGGAGTTCTATTTAGTTCTTCTTTATTTCCAAATCGTGCGCCGGATGGGCAGGTGCTTTTAACAGTGATGGCTCAAGGATCTGATGCGGGACTTAAAGAAGTGCTATCCGAATTAAAATCGACTCTGAATATTACGGCTCATCCAATATTTGCACATAGCCATCATTATATGAAAGCAATTCCTCAGTATGTCATGGGGCATGTCGAGCGAATCGATAGAATAAAGTCATTGGAGCAGAAGTACACGGGATTATCTCTGATGGGCAATTATTTCGATGGGGTTTCGACCTCGGCATGTATCGAATCCAGTCGGGCGCTCACGTCGATTTAAAAAAGTAAGCTCAATGATTTTTCAAAGAACTCATGACCCAGTTTAAAACCGTCATCGTTGTGGGAGAGTGCGTGCGCTCTCTGAGATAAGCCACACTAATGGTATTGGTCAGAGGTTTTCCGCATCCGCGAAATAAGTGAATGGTTTTATTTTTTCCAGAAATGCGATTAAAATGGGGGCTTGTCAAATGGTGGCTCGGGATAACACCTGCACCCAGTCCCGAAAGAATCATTTTGGCCACTCCCCACACATCCATAATGGTGGCCTTGGTATTCCATATAAAATGTTTATTGGGGAAGTGATGCCCAAACCACATGTTTAAAACCGGGGCTCCTTTGAGATATTCAATGTAGTCTAATGACTCAAAAAATTCTTTCTCCTCTCTAACAGCCCCTTTCTTTTTTAAATATTCTTTGGCAGCACACAACAAAAGCACTTCTTCATAAACGGGGGCCAAACTAATTCGCCGATCAAAACCGAAGCTATCTACAAATGCAAAATCCAATTGGCCATTTAAAATTAAGTTATTCATTTCATAGGCATAGCCGAATCGAATGTCGAATTTAAGAAGGGGATGTTTCTTGGCCAGATCCAAGATAATAGGCAGCACGCAGTTATGTCCAAATTCAATCGGCATTCCAATGGTCACTTGTCCAGAAAGTTCCTTTTTGGTGCCTTTGAGATCCGATAGTGTCTCTTCTATATTATACAGACCTTCACGACATTTTTGATAAAGGGTTGCGGCGTCTTGGGTGGGGATTAACTTTTGTCGAACACGATCGAAGAGTTTAATACTTAAAGAATCTTCAAGTGCTTTCATGTGTTGACTGATGCCCGATTGGGTCAGATGTAATTCTTCGGCAGCTTGGGTCATGCTCTGGGTTCGATAGACGGACTCAAACATTCGTAGATGGTTTAAATTGACTCGGTCGATGAGCATGTAA
>CAZDSE010000319.1:0-2306 GCA_964507905.1 uncultured bacterium
TTTTTGGGACCAGACGAACCCGCGGCGGTGCCAGACGCAGCAGAGGATATCCGGGGGAAGATCTAAAGCACGTGGTGACGGTTTCATTTGAAGAAGCGGCATTTGGAAAAAAAATAAAACTCGATATTCCCAAAGAAGCCGCATGTGAAACATGTCATGGCAGTGGGGCCAAGCCAGGTACAAAACCCACGGCATGTACAAAATGTCATGGAACGGGTGAGGTTCGTTTTCAACAAGGATTTTTTAGTATAGCCAGGACTTGTGATCGATGTGGCGGTGAAGGAACGATGAATGCCGATCCTTGCACCACCTGCCGCGGTCGCGGAAAAATAAAAGCACAAAAAAAGATAGAAATTACCATTCCTCCTGGAATTGATTCCGGACAAAGTTTGCGAGTTACCGGAGAGGGGAATGCGGGTGCCAAGGGAGGACCTGCGGGAGATCTGTATATCGTTGTCCAAGTTTCAGAGCATGATTTTTTTACGAGGGAAAACAATGATGTTTTGTGCAATATCCCCATATCGTTTGCCGAGGCTGCTTTGGGTGCATCTGTGGAAGTGCCCACGCTCTATGGCAAGGTTGAAATGAAAATTCCGTCGGGCACTCAAGGGGGGAAAGTATTTAGACTTCATGGAAAAGGATTCCCCAGTGTTCATGGATATGGTAAAGGAGATCAGTTGGTTGAAATCGTTGTGGAGATTCCAACGAAGCTATCATCTGAACAAAAGGAACTTTTAAAAAAGTTTGGTGAATTGGGGGATGGTGAGCCCATGCGAAAAGGGTTTGTGGACAAAATGAAAAAGATTTTTGGATGAAAAAAATTTATCTCATATTTTTTTTGTTTATGGTGGGTTGTGCAGGAGGTCCTCAAGTAAAACATGAAGAGGGGCTTCCATCTGAACCATCCGCAGAAGCAAAGATTCCAGATGAGGCAGAAGAACAAAAAACTGAAGATTCTGAGTCTCAAATCGATCGTGTGTTTCCGACACAAAAAAATGTTATTGGTTGCATTTTGCCGTTGAGTGGAAAATATTCAGCGTTTGGGAGCCGCAGTTTAAGAGGCATTCAACATGCCATGGAATTTTATCAGGCTGGATCACAAAAAAATTTCGAACTGGCCATTTATGATTCCAAAGGAAGTACAGAAGAAGCCGCCAAAGGGGTAGAACGGCTTTTGGAAAAATATGGTGTTATTTCCATTGTGGGGCCACTCTTAAGTCAGTCTTCCATAGAAGCCGCCAAAAGAGCACAAGAATTGCGAGTTCCCTTGATCAGTCTATCTCAACATCCGACCATCACAACGACGGGGGATTATGTATTTCGATATGCGATGACGATTGATCATCAGGTCCAAACGTTGATTGACTATTCTTGTAATCAAAAGGGATTAAAATCGTTTGCGTTGGTGTATCCCCAAGACAGTTATGGGATCGATTTTGCAAATTTATTTTGGGATAAAGTGGAAGCCTGTGGAGGAACCATTGTTGGGGTTGAGGCCTATTTGCCGGGGCAAGCGGACTTTAACTCTGAAATTAGAAAGTTGGTCGGATTGGCCCAACCCAAAGCCAGAACAGAAGAATATGCGGCCGTAGAAGCCGAGTTAAAGATTCAATATAATAAGGAAGAAATTCCCGAATCACTCGTTAAACTCAAACCCCAAATTGATTTTGAAGCCATTTTTATTCCGGATTATGCAAAAACTGCAGGCCTGATTGCGCCTACTTTGAGTTACTATGATGTTGAAAATGTCACGCTCTTGGGAACGCAAGGTTGGAATTCGCCAGAACTCATTAAGCGAGGGGAATCTCATGTGGAAGGCGCAGTCTTTGTCGATGGATTCTCTCCAGAAGACCCGAGTTCAACGGTTCAAGAATTTACCCAAGGATTTATTTCTTCATTTAATGAAACGCCGCAAATCTGGGAAGCCCAAGCATATGACGCAACGAGTATACTTTTGTCTCTCCTCGAAAAAGAAGATGTTCAAACCCGAGACGAATTAAAAAGTGAGCTTTTGTCCCTGTCTACGATTTCTAGAGCCAGTGGTGAAGCCACATTTACAGACACACACGATGTTCAAAAGAAGCTTTTTTTGCTGACGGTCAAAGATGCAAAAATTGTTCCCTTGTCATTTTGAGGTCGAAGCATCTCAATTTTGCACTTTATATAGGCATAAACCTTTTTCATTTTTTTTCGTCTAATTACCCAAGATCGAATGCTGATTTTCCTTTTCTTGGGAATTGGATCATGGTAAGTATTACAAATTATAAGGTGAGTGTTGAGGAAACCATAGAATCCAAAGCCAAATA
>CAZDSE010000320.1:0-2291 GCA_964507905.1 uncultured bacterium
CTGGCCAGTCCTGCACCCGGATGAAACACCACCGGGGGCAAACTTTCCGGAAGAACCGTCGGGCCTCGCTCCAGAGATATCGCTCGTTCTATAATATTCTCAAGCTCACGCACATTTCCAGGATAATCATACTGAGTGAGTGAGTCGAGTGCCTCCTTGGAGATTTTTTTAATCGCTTTTCCAAGCTGCTTATTGAATTTCTCCACAAAGTGTTCAGCCAAAATGGGAACATCCTCTTTCCGATCCCGTAGCGGTGGAACATGAATGTGAATCACATTCAGACGATAAAATAGATCTTCTCTAAAATGACCTTTGGCCACCTCTTGAGAAAGATCCTTATTGGTCGCGGCCATGATTCGAACATTGACGGTGACGTCTTCTGTGCCCCCTACTTTTTTAAACGTTTTTTCTTGTAGGACGCGTAACATTTTGACTTGAACATGAAGTGGAAGTTCTCCAATCTCATCCAAGAAGATGGTCCCCCCATTGGCGGCTTCAAATAGGCCCAGCTTCTCTGAGATGGCTCCCGTAAATGATCCCTTCTTATGACCAAAGAGTTCGCTTTCCATGAGATTTTCAGGAATGGCGCCGCAGTTCACGGTGACGAAAGGCTTGTCTTTTAATGGGCCATTATAATGAATGGCTTTTGCAACGAGCTCCTTTCCAGTTCCGCTTTCTCCTGTAATGAGCACATTGGTTTTGGTTTCGCATACCCGCTGAATCAGGTCATATATTTTCAACATTGACGGAGCGCTGCCGATCAAGTTTGAAAAATTATATTTGACTCCCAATTCCTTCTTTAAAAGGATATTCTCACGGGTCAGCACCCTTTTTTCCAAAGCCTTTTTAATGATGAGTTTAATTTCATCGATCTTAAATGGCTTGGTCATGTAGTCATAGGCGCCCAGTTTCATGGCATCCACTGCTGACTCTGTCGACCCAAATGCCGTAATCACAATGACCACTGTATCTGAGTCAATTTCTTTGGCCTTGGCCAACACATCCATGCCGTGGACCTTGGGCATCTGAAGATCCGTGATCACCAAATCAAAGCTCTTCTTTGCCAGAAGTTTAATGGCTTGATCGCCATCGGCCGCGGTCGTAATGTCATAGCCCTCGCGTTTGAGCATGATTTCTAAGAACTCCCTCAAACTTTCCTCATCATCTACGACGAGAATTTTTGTTTTTGTTTCTTCCATAAACGTTCCTCCTTTGTTTTACCCTTCTAAAGGTAAAGTTAATGTAAATGTGGTTCCTTTCCCAACTTTGGAACTCACGGACAATCTTCCATGATGGGCCTCAACGATCTTATGAACCATCGAAAGACCCAAACCGGTTCCCTTCGGTTTCGTTGTAAAAAATGGGTCAAAGATTTTAGATAAATTCTTTTCTTCAATTCCCACTCCTGTGTCTGAAACCTCAATTTTTAATTGGTCGTCATCTGTAACTATTTTAATTCGAATTTCTCCACCATCGGTGATGGATTGTTTGGCATTTAAGAGCAAATTCCAAAGCACTTGTTTTATTTTTTCTTTGTCTCCTTTAAAGGAAATATTTTTTTGCATGGCATCAAAATGAATTTCAATATTTTGCTTTATGGATTTATCCATTTGAAGGGCTGTGACCGTATCTTCAATCGTTTGATTCATGTTAAACACTTCTTGTTTTTTCTCAGCGGGTCGGACGTAGTCCAAGAATTCATTGACCAAGGAATTTAGACGATCGGTTTCCTTTAAAATGATATCCATGAGTTTCTTATTTTCTTCCCGGACGTCTAATTCTTTGGACAACATCTCTATTGAACCACTGACAGCTGCCAAAGGATTTCGAATCTCATGGGCAATGCCCGCAGCCAGTTTTCCAACGGCAGCGAGTTTGTCGCTTCGCTGGAGGTGTTGCTCCATCTCTAAAACCTTGGTCAGATCTTCAAAGATTAAAATCTGGCCACATTTTTGTTGATTGGCATCGCGAAGGGGGGCCAATGCAAATCCCAAAGTGAGTGCTTCTTCATTCGTTTTTTTAAATGAGAAATGTTTTCGAACTTGAACTTCTTTTTTGGATGTGGGCGCTTTTTTAATCCAGTGTCGTTTTAAATCTGGAAAAACATCAAAAATATTTTTCTTATAAATATCTGGGTATGAAAGACCGGTAATTTCTTCTGCCATCTTATTCATATAAATAATTTGATTTTGAAGATCGGTGGTCACCAGTCCGCTGGTCATATTGTCCATAATAATTTTATTTAAATCTTGAAGTTCTCGAACGCTTTCTTCTTCTTCTTTGAGGCGCGT
>CAZDSE010000321.1:0-2285 GCA_964507905.1 uncultured bacterium
TGTATCAAATCGTAAGTTACGCCAAGTACTGGGAGTTAAAAAAGAATGGCAATATCTATTAAATGTATTAATCCCCAACGCATCCTATATATCCGAAATGACAGAATCGGCGATTTTTTGTTAAATCTTCCCACCATTCATGCCATCAAAGAAAAATTTCCAACTGGGAAAATGACTGTTGTTGTTAATCCGATGGTCGAAGAATTAATTCAGAACAATCCAGATATCGATGAACTTATCCCATTCATTCCAACTCCATCTTTTTCCGCTTGGATCAGACTTTATCGCACACTCTCAAAGAAAAAATTTGACATAATCATCGTTGCAAATCCCAATAAATATTTTCACTTATTCAGTTTCTTATTAAAAATTCCAATGCGAATTGGCTATAAGCGAAAATGGCCATTTTTTCTAACCCATTCATTTCCAGATAAAAAGCATCTCGCCCAAAAGCATGAGATTGAATACAATTTGGATTTGGTTTCATGTTTGGATATTGGTCTAAAAAATCCCGTTTCCATGAATCACTTTCATTTGAATTCGGAAAAGCTGACTCTTCCCTCATCTCCGTATATCGTCATTAATCCCATGACCACATCAGATTTTAAACAATGGCCTCTTGAAAAATTTGCAGAACTCATCACAGTTCTCCATACCGAAACGTCATGCACCTTATGTCTCATCGGCGGAGAATCTGAAAGGTGCATGATCAAAAAAGTGCTCCTGCCACATCTGTCAAAACTAGAGTTTGGTCCCAGACTTTGTGATTTTAGTGGTCGCATCACCCTCCCGCAATTGACAACACTTCTAAAACATTCCAAACTTTTGGTTTCCAATGACAGCGGACCGGTTCATATGGCCTGTGCCGTTCAAACACCCAGTGTGGTATTGTTTGGTGACCCAGCCAAAGGCTCAAATCCAAAACGCTGGGGACCCTGGGGAGAAGCAAAACATAGCGTTGTTCAAGCAACGCCGATTGAAAATATTATGGTAAAAAATGTATGGAACTCAATTCAAAATCATATCAGATAATTATTTTAAGTGACGACAAACCCGGCCATGTCAATCAATCTTTGTCAGTGGCAAAAATCATCCTGAGAGCTGAAAGCTCGAAGGATCTCCCTGTCATTCCCATTTCTTATCGAAATTCTTTGTGCAAAGTTATTTTAGATGTTTTAAGTTATATTCCTCTTCCTTCATTTTTTTCAAAGCTTCTAATTTCTGGAACACTCTCTCAATCTTCTTTAAAGATTCTACAAGCAATCCAAAATTCAACCCATGTCATCTCAACCGGATCCTCTCTCAGTTCTCTCAACCTACTCGTATCCAATATCTTTAATGCCAAAAGTATTCATGTAATGAAAGCGCCCTGGGGAAAGCAATTTCGATATAATTGGATGATCGTTCCCAAGCATGACAATCCCATTCAAAGAAAAAATACAATCATCACCTATGGAGCTCCCAACCTTATTTCTCAAAAACGCCTTGAAGAAGCAGCATCTGCATTAAATGCTTCACTGCCCGCTTCTCATAAAAAACAAATTGCAGTTTTAATCGGCGGAAACAATGCCCACCATCAATTAACAAAAGAAATGACCTCTCAAATTGTAGACGAATTGCTTAACACAGTTATATCTTCAGACACAGAACTCATGATCACCGTTTCACGTCGCACCCCTTCATTTGTGTCTGATTTATTTAAAAAGACATTTGATAAAAATCCAAACTGTCGGTTGCTCATGACCCAAGACAAACTTCAATCCCAACCCCCTCATCTCGTCGAAGGAATGATGGGGCTCGCAGACGTGATCATGGTTACTGCTGATTCAATTTCGATGATATCTGAAGCAGCAAGCACTGGGAAAAAAGTCATTGTGATGGATACCCTTTCATCCCCCCCTTCAAAACACAGAAAATTTATAAATTCTTTAAATAAAGAAGGGTTTATCACGATTTCACCTCTCCAAAATCTATCTGAAATCCTAGACAAAAAACTGAATCTTTCTGAAAGCATTCGACCTCTTCCAGATCGTGAAATTTTGGAAAAAGCATTGAATCCAAAAAATATAAATATAGTTCAAATTTTACCCGCTTTAAAAGAAGGAGGGGTTGAAACCGGCACATTGGATCTTTGCAAATATCTCAAAGAAAAAGGACATTCTGTCACTGTCATTTCCAATGGGGGATCATTGGTTTCAGAATTAAAAAATTTAAATATCCCGCATTTTTCATGGCCAGTTCACCAAAAAAATCCATTTACCATTTATCGAATGTCTCGAAAATTG
>CAZDSE010000322.1:0-2282 GCA_964507905.1 uncultured bacterium
GAACAGTTTGTATCTTATTTAAAATCTGATTCCTCACAAACGACCTGTATTGTTTTTTTTGCCTCAAAGAAAACTTCTAATCCATTGACACAGATGTGTACCAAGACAAATTGTCTTTTTGAATTTAAGAAGCCCTATGATTCTCAATTGCAGCCCTGGGTATCATGGATGGCAAAGCGTCTGAATAAGACGGTTGATTTTAAAGCAAATCGACTCATTCTTGAAAAAGTGGGAAATGATTTAAATTTAATAGACCAGGAAATTCAAAAATTGGCCTTATATGTTGGAAATCGGTCGGATATTCAAGAAGAAGATGTCCGCGCCCTTTTGTACGCCACCAGGTCCCATTCTATTTTTGAACTATTAAATGCAGTGGGGGCGAAAGACAAAGTGGCTCAGCTTCAACTTCTCCATCGAATGTTGGAAGAGGGGGAGTCTGAAGTATTTATTTTTTCAATGCTCCTTAGACATTTAAGACAACTTTGGAAATCGATTGAATGGATGGAAGATAAGTCAGAATCTGAAATACAAAAGGAGTTGGGGATTCATCCATTTTTTTGGAATGATTTTAGAAAGCAAAGAGACCGTCATATGAATACTGAATTTCAAAAAATTTGGGACGCCGCCCAAAGTCTGGACATTGTTCTCAAATCACAATCAGTCGATAAGCAGCAATTTTTGATAAGCTGGGTGAATTCTTTATGACAAACGATTCACTTGCTGAGTGAGTCTTGAAATTTTTCGACTGGCATTATTGCGGTGAATTAAATGATTCAGTGCCGCCTTATCCAGCAATGGAACGGCTTCATTCAGTGCTTCCAATGCAGCTTTTTTATCTTTCTTTTGTAGAGCGGCCAATACTTTTTTAACACCCGTCATCACCGCTGTATGTTGCGATTTATTGTGCGCCCGTCTCTTTTTATTTTGACGAACTCGTTTAATTGCAGATTTTAGATTTGGCATAGGATTGAACTTCTAGCATTTCTCATTTAATGTGTCAATTATTTCGGTATTACTTGGCGGGTGACACCGTCCGGAAGGCGTTCCCCTTTTCGCAGCATTGCGAGAAAAGGGGAAAACCGGACGGTGTCAGGACCCGCCAAATAAGACGAATTTAGTTGTCTCATTCATTCCCATATGGAAGTTCAAACACGTCTCTCATGTCAATCGGGCCTTGGCCCTCCCAATAGACATTTTCCAGATCGCGTTCATGAAACGATGCATACCCACCCAATGGATTTGTGGTGGCCATATTCCAGTTAAACGACACAAAATAACCCGAATTGGCACCATTTTCTTGTGGAATTCTAGATACAAATCCAATTTGTCTGCCAGAATTATCTGAGAAGGGGATGGTCATATTGACATCCGGTTCCTTGCCTCGGGTTGGGACAAAAACACCTGCCACTTCCAGGCCCAAATAAAATACCATATTGTTCCATTGTGGGACTTCAAATGAAACACCAGGAAGTTTTCCCTCCACAATTTTGGGCAGTGAACGTCCCCCTGGTAAAGTGGCTGGATCCCGCAATCTAAATTTTTCATTTTCAAATTCCTTAGATGGGACAGACACAAAAACGTATGGATCATTTTTGCCTACTTGAGGAACGAGCTCAACATATGCACCAGTTAAGTCCGGAATATCCATTCGGACACCCACAGTAATTTCTTTCCCTTTAAGCGGAATGCTCAAGGTGACTGGATCGCCAAATGTGAGTTTTACATCGGGTAGCTTTATTTTGGGCTTAAGCCAATTGCATTTGGACGCCCCTCCAAATACCACGATTAAGCTAACAACAAGACACAAACGCGCTATTCGTGACCATTGCATAACGATACCTCCTGTTTTTTTATGATAAGAAACACAATCAACAACGATTTAAAGATCATCCTAATTACAAGATATTTTGTCAAGATGAGTTTGTTGACAAGGTTAGGCAAAAGGATTAGCTTCAACGCCATGAAAAATTTGATTTTATTCATCATTATGACTTTGAGTACCAGTGTGTCTGCCAGCATCGATTGGGCGGGGAATTTCACATATTCACTCAATAAAGAGCAAATTCAAATGACCGATCCCATTGAAATGTTTCCAGATGATACCATCTTATTTTCAATCGAAGTTTATAAAAAGGGAATAACGGAGGCCAAGGGACAAGGTGGACCTCTTTTTGTGAGACTCTATTTGGATGCTTCGGATGTTCTTTACTTTCCCATGAAATATGTGGGAGATCGAAATCATAATGACAGATATGAAGTAGAACTAAAGCCATGGACGCTTG
>CAZDSE010000323.1:0-639 GCA_964507905.1 uncultured bacterium
TTTCTTGAATTTTTAACACAAGCGCCAAATCAAACTTTGCATTCGTCGCTCTCGTTAATTTGTCCAACCAGATCAGCGCTTTATTATAATTCAAAACCTCGCGCTCACTATCCCGAGCATGCTTGGGATGATTTTTAAGAATCCTTTTTACGTCTGTCAGTGGAAGGGGATTCCCTTCAATACTTGTCGAAGCATGGGCGGAAGTTTCATGTGCGCGCTGAATCAGCTCCATTAAAACAACCTTTGAGAGACGCTGCCTGTGATTCAACTCATAAATCAGTGTGGTGATTCGCTTAATGTTTTCCAGCAATTTTGAAGAAATATTGTATTTTGGTTCAAACATGGCCTATAGACGTATTATAGACGATTCATAGACGATTGTACAGGGCCGATTTTGTCAACGTCCTTGTGGCTACACCCAGGAATATTGTATACTTCCCGTGTGACCATCCTTTACTTCATCGTTTATTACCTACAAAAACTGATACTTGGGTATTTATTGGTCTATAATACGTTGTCACTGCTGCTTTTCTTTATTGCGATATATAAAATCAAAAAATATTTGGACAATGAAAAGCTCGGCAATCTGGATCTGTTATATCGCCATCCGGGGCTTCCGGGGGTGTCTTTTTTGATGCC
>CAZDSE010000323.1:649-2265 GCA_964507905.1 uncultured bacterium
GCCGGCATATAATGAAGAAAATGCGATTGTGGAAAGCATGAAGTCGCTGATGAATTTAAATTATCCGCGGTTTGAAATGATTGTGATTAATGACGGATCGACCGACGGAACATTTCGAAAAGTGAGAAATCATTTTAAATTTGAACAGGTGACGGTTGCGGGCGAATTGACTTTGGGCACAGAAGAGGTCTTGGCTGTCTATCAAATCCCACAGGTGGCGCTTCGCAATATCAATCCCAATGGGAATATCATAAGAATTCTTTTGATCGACAAAAAAAATGGAGGGAAGGCCGATTCCTTAAATGCCGGGATCAATTTATCTCGCGAAGCCTATGTGTGCAGCATGGACGCGGATAGCCTCATGGACAAAAATGCACTTTTGATTGGGATGCTTCCGATCTTAGAAGATCAAGAGACGGTGGTGGGGGTTGGAGGGCAGGTGGGGATCGTGAACGGCTGCAAAGTGGATAAAGGGAAAGTCGTTTCTGTGGGACTTCCGAAACGCCCGATTGAGCTTTTTCAAATGGTTGAGTATGCGAGATCGTTTAATATCGGCCGAACGGCATTGGCGTATTTGGATTCGCTGGTGGTGCTTTCTGGGGTGTTTTCCATTTTTAGACGGGATCTTGTTTTAAGCATGGGTGGATATATGACCCGTCGCATGAAGCCAGAAATTGCCAATCGATTTGGAGGCGCCAAAGACACGGTGTGTGAAGATATGGAAATTGTGGTTCGACTCTATCGCTACATGAGAGAAGAAAAAATTCAGGGCCGTGTGGAATATTTGCCATTTCCCTTGTCTTGGACCGAATGCCCAGCTGTATTTAAAAATTTGGGAAAGCAACGAAACCGGTGGTATCGCGGATTGGCCGAATCGCTGTGGTTTCATAAGCGGATGCTCTTTAATCCCAAATATCGAGTGACAGGCCTTTTTGGCGTTCCCTATCAATTTCTGTTTGAGTTTTTGGGACCTCTTTTTGAATTGGGGGGATTTGTGTCTCTTCCGATATTTTATTTCTTTGGCTATATGAACCGGCAATATTTTATTCTTTTCATTTGTCTCGCCATTTTATATGGGATGTTTCTTTCAATTCTAACGCTGGTCATTGGACTTTGGATCGGGTCCCGCTATAAAACCGAATATGCCAACTATAATATCTTTTTTTCCACGGGGATTAAAAACATAATATTATTGATCTTTTTCGCCCTCTTATCTAACATAGGCTATAGACAGTATCTATTGTGTTGGCAGGCAAAAGGTTTTTTTGATTTTCTAAAGGGCAAAAAATCTTGGGAAAAGTTCGAGCACAAAGGGTTTGTGCAGTCTTAGTGGGTCTATCCGTATTTTGGGCCCTATTGGGGGCTCCCACCCTTTTTTGTCAGGATTTCTCCAAAGATATCGACAAATACCGAAAAGAACTTCGTGAAAATCCCGATAATCTAGACGCCATGATTCAATTGGCCAGGAACTTGTCTTGGAGTGGGCGATTGGACGAGGCCGCGGATCAATATAAAGAGGTCCTAAAGAGAGCGCCCGATCATATAGAGGCACAAGTTGGATTGGCCACGGTATATTCCTGGCAAAAAAAATATTCTGAATCGACACGGTTACTGAA
>CAZDSE010000324.1:0-2229 GCA_964507905.1 uncultured bacterium
TGTCTCAAAAAATTGGGATGAGTTAAATTCTGCTAGAGATTTAATTATATTTTGTTTGATTTTGTCATCTGACGAATAATCGAAGATTTTAATTAGTTCTGAAAAAAGCACATCTCGTACTTCTTCTGTGTGATAGATCACTTCAAAACGAGAGCTTGCATCACAACTGAGCGTTTTGGCCAGTAGTGGAATGTACTCATGAATCCGTCCAGTGAGTGCCAGTGGCTTTACGATATCAGAGGCATAACCTGGATGTTCTTCCAATTCTTTTAACAGAAATGCCAGTATTTCTGGATCATCCATTGGGCCCAATTGGGCTATTATATAGAGGACGTCTGTTAACGGGAAGGCATTTTGGTTGGAATAAGGAATCACTTCTTTTATTTCTTCGCGAATGAATGCTTTTTCTTCTTTGAAATATGATAAATCCCACAGTGCGTGGACTTTTGTTATGAGTGACTCAGATCCAATGTCCATTTTAAGGATGCTTTTGATTTTTGTTTCTAACTTTGGATCTTGTAGTGGATAAATCTCATGTCGAGTAAAAAAATGAATGGCAGCATGTCGGTTATGTTGCCCGGGATCTAATAACATGGAAAGCAAAAATGCATTGGCGAGTGGTTTGTTATATGGAGCAATCTTAAAAAAGTAATAATCTGCATAGTGCGACGAATCTGGATACTCCCGTCGTTGAAAAAAAGTGGCCAGGTAGGAAAAAATATATGGATTTTGACTTAAACTATTTTCATTATTAAATCCCAAAAGGTCCTCTTTAACCCACCAATATAATGGAACAAGGGGATTTGGGATAAATCGAGCCCATGGAAGAGCTTCATTTAAATATGCGGCGATATTTCCCCCTTTGTCAGCAATTTCTGGACCAAACGTTTTTTCATAAAAGTGATATTTCAGTGCAATATTTTCTTCAGCGTCGTATGGGAGAATATGTTGAATATGGCCATTGGGATTAAACACCGCCACGAATTCTTCGGTTTCGACAAGGACGTTTCCGCGGTCATAAGATAAAAAATAGGGAAAGAAGTTTGGGGTTGAATACAGCCAAGAATAGGATCTGGTGGCAATGAATTGTCTTTGAACGATGTTTCGGTTTTGATCTAGTTTTAGAAGATACAAATCGTATTGACCAGTAGATGCGACAATATATGTGTGATTGAAAATCTTCAGAGGTCGACTGTGGATCATATAGCGATCCGAGCTATTCGTAAATGTGGGATCATAAGGATCGAAGTTTTCTAGGTTAGAGATGGCAGATTGAATTTTTTTATCACAAAAATCTATTTTTTCTAAAATTGATTTTTGTGATGCTTGCGCCGAAAACAGTGGTGAAAAGAACCTGAGATACTCAAATGCATCTAACGCATGGGTCAGGTTTCCTTCTTCCAAAAATTGATCACCCATGAATTCTATAAAAGAGAATCCTTCTTTTGTTCCTAAGTAGGGGAGTGCTTCGGTGACCAATGAAAATCTTTGTTCTGAAGTCATAGTCTCAGCTTTATTCTTAAGACTTGCGATGATCGATTCAGGAGATCCATCCACATTTAAAAGGTATGGTTTTTTTTCTTGAATCTTAAGCAATGATTCCAAAAGTATGGACGGTGTTGATCTATACACACTTGCGGCCTTGTCAGTCGAATAGAGAGGCCAACCGTCATAGAGACCATAGTGTTTGTCGTGCTGAATCGTGTTGATTAAGATCTGAGTTAAATGGTGATATCTGATTTCTTCACTTTTCGGATCTTTGCGGTCTGGATCTAAAAGTTTGTCTATACTTTCTTTAACATACCCTTCAATGGGAAGGTCATAGGTTGAAAATTGAAAAGACGCGTAGGAATACACTGCAAATAGAGAACAAAAAATAAAAAAACAAATTTTCACAATTTGTTATCGTTTTTCCAGAGGGACGTACGGTATATCATGGGGTCCCTTGTAAAGGCAATCGGGACGATAGATGCGGTTATCTTGGAATTGCTCCATGACATGGGCTCCCCAGCCGGCCATGCGAGCCATGGCAAAGACAGGCGTAAAAAGCGGAATGGGAATTTCCATGAGCTCATAGAGTGCTCCTGAAAAGAAATCCACATTGGGCCAAACATTTTTTTTACCCAGCTTTTCCATTTCTCTTCGGGTGACTTCTTCAATCTTTTTTAAGATGTCATAGGCGTGAGAATTTTTCTTTTTCTTTGAAAGTTTGGCGAGCATTGCTTCCAA
>CAZDSE010000325.1:0-2228 GCA_964507905.1 uncultured bacterium
AGTGCGGAGCTTGGCCATTCAAAAATTTCATAAGCAAATGATGGCATTGGCAGTGACCGCCATCGATAAAGATGGACATTCTGAAAGAGACGTAAGCTCTCTCACCGTTTGTGTCAAATCGGACGATTACGATGCCATCAAAAAAAGAATTGAAGAATTTCGAGAAGAACTAAATCAAAAATTTAGTTGTATTCCGAAAGAAGGCACGCATGTGCTGCAAATTAATTTTCAACTGTTTCCATTAACGATGGATATCAAAAGGAGGATCCCATGAAAAAAGTAAATCTCATCTTAACAATCCTAATTTTAGGAACATTGGCCATGGCCCACGCCCAAGCCCAATCCGACACCGAAGGCAATCCTGAACGGGATACCGAAGGCACAAACGTCGGAAGCGGTGGCAGTGGAACCAATAAAGGACTTTTCCCACACCAACACGAACAAAGCCCATCATCGCCGTATCATCATCATCCATTAGAACCCGGCGAAAAACAATTTACAGACAGTTACTGGGATACGCTGTGGCAATGGAGTTCTTCGGCCAGCGCGATTTTGACAAGACAAAAGGGCATGGCGCTCGTGGCTCGGGGCGGATTTGATAAAGCGCGCGAAGAACTTGTCAAAGGATTGGATGAAGTCGTCACCAAATATCAAGATCCCGATCGTCCCATTCCCTTTGAACTCTTAACAGCGCGGTCCGCTTATCGGGGTTATATTTTAAATGATATCTTAACCCGGAAAGATAAAGATCAAAAAGCTCAATTGTTTGAGGATCAAGTCGTAACGACATTTCTCTCCTACTGGTATACGTTTATCATCAACGTCAATATTCAATTTGATCAAAGATTCTCCATCCCGATGGCTGGCGCCTCTGGTGCCTATTGCACCGAACATGTTTGCCCTTGGGATGCACATTGTCCGGATTGCAGACAAAATGTCCCGTGCAGACTTCACATGATGTGCCCAACCTGTCATCGTCTCTGGGTCGCATACAATCAATTCTATGTGGAGTTTGATAAATATGTCCATGCTCTATTGGATTTTACGTTGGATCGACTGGGCAGCATGGGAGATAGCACCTATCAACTCATTCTCTTGGAACATATCTCGAAATGGGCATCCGAAGACTTATTGGATTCGATTTTTCGCGAACGATATGCCTATACGGGAAAAACATTGGCTGATTTAAGTGTGCTCATTTGCCAATTTTTAAATGGAGAAGATACTCCATTTGGAGATAATCCCATGTGGCTTGTGTGGCATGCACAACGAACCTTGAGGCCCATTGTCACTGATCTTGAAAACACGATCTATGGCCGTGAGCGAAGAAGATAAGGAGTCATCTATGAAAAAAAATATAAATATATTTTATCTCATCCTCCTTCTGATTCCAAAAGTCTCATTGGGTAATTTGGAGACGTTTGAGCCGCTTACAGATTACTTTAAGAACACGCTTCAAATCCAAGAGGGAAGTTTCGTGGGACGTGGAGTCACCTCCAATGACGAATATCAGCTAACGTTGCTCCCATATGGGGAGCCAACCACTTCTAAGTTTGTGGTTATCTTGGAGCGATTGGACAAAGCATCGATCGCATTTTTTTCGATGTTTGTATCTCCGTCCCAATCGAATTTTTCTCCATTTGTGTTAAATGATGATCGAACAACACTCGTAGTCCCATTTGACCAACCCCCTCAAATGACACTCACGCTATCTCAAGTTGAAAATGCCCAATTGATGCTGGAACTAAAGCCCTTGAGACAAGATCCTGTATTTGGCGAAGTGGTCCGCTTTTTTTGGGGAAGAACATCACAGGTATCCCCCCAAACCGGGAGCGCCAAATTTGAGGACAAAACAGAAAACCGAGAGGTGATTATTAGAGCAGACTCCATGGGGGTATGGGCCGATATCACGTTTCTTAAAGACGCAGACACGAGTGGAACCTATCGCCTATCCAATGAGGAGATTCCCGGTCTGTATGTGTTACGAAAAATTGTTCATCAACCTTATGAACAATCGGCCAGCGAAGAAATCACGCACGTCGTATATTTTTCAAGACGCGTTTATGCCATTTTTTGGCGATGGGGACGAAATGAGAATGATTATATGACAACGATTTCTTCCCTTTCAAAAACAACTTGGGAAATACAAAGGAAGGAAGATTAGGACTGTGTCTAGAGTAATCATTATATTTTTATTTTATCTGGCATCAGCAGCATTTGCACAAGAC
>CAZDSE010000326.1:0-558 GCA_964507905.1 uncultured bacterium
CTTCAGAAAATACAGATGAGGTATTAAAAAATTTACTGTCTGCGATCACCGAAGGAGTGGCCGTCATTGATCCGGCGTATCACATCCTTCATATGAATCCGGTCTTTCAAAAAATCACCCGGATCCGTGAAGGAGATGAACAAAAAAATGTATTGGATCTCATTCAAGATCAAGAACTTTTAAAAAATATCTCGCATGGGTTGGGACAAGCGTCTGTGGAGCTTAAAGCATCAGAGCAAATCGATGTTCAAGATAAATCGTATGATCTCATGGTGACGGCTTCTAAAAATCCATCTCAAGAAATTGAATTTTATATCGTTCGTTTAAAGGAGCAAGCATAAGTCATGGCACAAACCGTATTTAAAAAAGAAGAAGCACTGGGCGAAGAAGCAGAACTTGAAGTTTTAAATGGTCCAGCCAAAGGAAAGCTGGAAAGACTTTCATTTGGAACGACGCACATTGGTCGCTCTCCGGAAAATGATATTGTCATCGAAGACAAAGGGGTGTCCAGACACCATTCCCAAATCACATATGAAGACGGATATTATTTTATTTCGG
>CAZDSE010000326.1:568-2224 GCA_964507905.1 uncultured bacterium
TATCTTTAAATACTTTTTGCTTGGTTTTCAAACGAATTTTAAATCAAAAACTCGCGCCAGGAGATATCATCCAAATTGGACATATGATTTTTCGAGTCATTTATCCAATGCAGACTGGAATGCCAGGTCAAGCACCTGATCAACGAGAGACAACCTCCCGGGGTCGGGGTGATGCCAATGATACATCCACCAAAAAATCCATTCGACCCCTATTCTACATTATGTTTGGTATTGTGGCCCTTCTTCTTCTGTGGCTATGGGTGGTTTCAAAGACACCGCCATCTCCCGTTGCTCCCGTCATAGACGAACGCACCCGACCATCATCCGAATCCAATGGGGCATTTAAAGACAACCAACCTGGATCGGAGGCCTATTCCATCAACTGGGAAAAAGCCAATCAGTTTTATCTTTCTGGATATCGCGAATATTCGGCAGAAAATTATCTTCGGGCGTTGGATGATTTTAGAGCCTCATTGGAGTTATACCCTGATCATCGACTGGCAAAAATTTATATTAAAAAAACCGACGAAGCCATTACCCAAGTCACAGAACAAAATTACAAATCCGCCATCAATTACTTTAATGGGGGTCAATATGCTCTCGCCATTTATTACTTTCAATCGGTCATGAATTTATTAAAACACAGAAAACCCCCAGAAGGCTTTTGCCAAGCCAGATTGGAACGAACCGCACCCATTGATAATCCAGATTTTGAAAAATATTGCGACAGTGAACAAAAGATTTCAGACGCACAAAGCAAAATGTCTGGAGGAAGTAATTTTTAAAAGGACAGCCAATGAAAATAAAACTCATTATTAAAAAATTAAATGAAATCATTCAAAGTCAAGTGGTCGATGTGATGTTAGAACCATTGGTGATGGGCCGGCACACCACTCCCCTAGCTTTGGATGAACCACACATATCGCGTGAACACGTTAAAATTGAATGGAACAAAGAAGCCGGCCAATTATTGTTGATTCGACTTTCAAAAACTGGAAAAGTTCTTCTGGACGGAAAAAATATTGAAAGTGAAGAGCTGATTCTTCCCAGCACATTTGAAATTCCGCCCTTCTCATTCATTGTTGAGCCGACGGTCGAAGTGGCCGAGAGGGCAGAAGAAAAAGCAGAAGAAAAAAAAGAAATTCCAGAACCAGACAAATTGTGGACTCCCACTCCAGAATCATTCCCAGTAACGCTTGACGAAGAAGAAATCAAAAGTGATGTCACTCGCGTGACATCTCGGACCATTAAAGCCAAAATTATTATTCTTAAAGGAAAAAGCCCTTTCGAAAGTTACGATATCGTTGGAGAGGAACTGACTCTGGGTCGAGATCCCGCGTGTGATATTGTTTTGGATGATCCCAAGATTTCACGCGAACACACAAAAATTTTCTTAAAGAATAAGGGGTTTTTAATTACGGATATGGGAAGCAGCAATGGCACATTTGTGAACCACACACAAATTATGGGAGAGCATCCATTAATCAGCAGTGATCAAATTCAATTGGGAGATACCATTTTACAATTCGCTCTCTTTGACGAGAGTGCCTATGCCCTCTCCACCCAATTTCATAACAAAAACTTGAGTTCAGACTCCACGGTATTTGGGCTCTCCCCACCGGACGTGGGGGGTTGGTAACTACCGCTACTACCTCC
>CAZDSE010000327.1:0-2219 GCA_964507905.1 uncultured bacterium
TCGGAAGAATTTGCGAATAAAATCCGCAGATTGAAAGAACTTATGAGACACAAATATCCTGAGGGCAAATTAGAAGATGTATTTCATGAAGTCGTTGAAATGTATTTGGAGAAGAAAGATCCCGAGCGAAAGTTTAAAAATTATCCCAAGGGGATTGATGAAAGGAAAGCCCCGGTAGAGAAGACGGAGATGACCCATATTACAGAAATTAAAAATTCAAGTCAGGCAGATCAAAATAATAGATACATCCCACAGGCGATTCAACGACAAATCTGGGAGCGAGATCGGGGAAAGTGTCGTTATAAGTCACCTCAGGGCAAACAATGTTCAGAAAAAGGAGGACTTGAACTGGATCATATTGAGCCCTGGGCGTTGGGAGGAAGATCGAGTGTGGGGAACTTAAGACTTCTCTGCCATGCCCATAATCAGCTGAGAGCAAAGCTGACATTTGGATAGAGAGAAAAATAAAAAAAGATCCTTAGAAATCTTTTTTTATTTTTCTCTCTCTAAACTTGATGTGTTTGATCTTCTTGAAATGCACAAATGACCTGTGCTAATGTTTGAATTTCTAAGGAGGATCTATTTATGGCAAATGTAGAGGCAATTTCAGATGATAGTTTTGACAGCGAAGTTCTAAAATCAAGCACACCCACCATCGTTGATTTTTGGGCTACATGGTGTGGACCATGTAGAGCATTGGCACCCAAAATTGATCAACTCTCTAAAGAGTATACGGGGAAAATTAAGTTTACGAAAATTGACATCGATGAAAATCCAAATACACCATCCAAATATGGCATTCGGGGAGTTCCCACACTGATCGCATTTAAAAATGGACAGATTGCGAGCCAGTTGGTGGGGGATCAAAGTGTTAAAAGTCTGAAAGAATTTTTCGATTCAGTGCTTTAAAAAATAAATCTTCTCATATGCACGGATAGTAAAAATCCAACTCCAATCATAGATATTATAATCGATGACCCGCCGTAACTTAAAAATGGAAGTGTAATTCCCACAACCGGCATAATCCCAATCACCATTCCCATATTGACAAATGCTTGCCAAAAAAATGTGGCTGTAACTCCCATCGCCAATATGGCCCCAAACTTGTCTCGAGCATGACGGGCAATGTCCAGGCCCATGAGAATAAACGATGCATACACGATCAGAAGAATAATGGCCCCAATAAATCCATGCTCCTCAGCAAATACAGAAAAAATAAAATCCGTGTGTTGTTCGGGGAGAAAAGCCAGTTGCGTTTGGGATCCCTTGAGATGCCCTTTCCCCTGAAGCTGACCGGAGCCCACCGCAATCATGGATTGAAGCGCATGATATCCCTTCCCTCGGGGATCTCTCGATGGATCCAAGAATGTTTTGACCCGCTCTCGTTGATAGTCCTTTAATACGAATTCATATGCCACTGGAATCGAAATCGCAGCCACCAAAAACACCATGAGTAAAGATTGCCAGCGAATTTTAACAAATAAAAAAATTGAAAACGCGATAAATCCCAAAAGAAGTGTGGTCCCAAGATCTGGCTCGACAATGATCAAAAACGCAGGAATTCCCAAAATGAGAAACGGCATAAAAAGTCTTTTAAGCGTATATCCCCCCAGTGTTGCGTCATCATGAAAATATTTGGCCAGCATTAAGATCAATGAAATCTTCATAAGCTCTGATGGCTGAAATCGGAAGAATCCCAAATCCAACCACCGTCTGGCGCCATAAATTTTGGGACCTATAACCAGAACTGCCGCCAAACAAACAATGGTCACGATATACATGGGCAACGCCAGTCGTTCAAAAATTCGGTAGTCTAAAAACACAAGTATGAATGCAATCCCCAGTCCAAATATCATCCAATACATCTGTGTTAAATATTGAGAGCTGGATTTTTGATACGTCGCACTATAGAGATTAAAAAGTCCCACAATGCATAAAAAAATGACCACACAAAATAGCGAAAAGTGAAAATCGGATAAAAATCGTTTACGCATGGGGAGGTTCCTCTTTCTTCTGGACGGGTTTCTTTTTAAACCGAATGATTCTGGGGTCTAATTTATTTTTTAGATAAGACTTAATCACTTCGCGAACAACCCCATTGGCTCCATGATAGGGATGACAATCGTGCATCGCCAACACTGCCACCACAATTTTGGGTTGGTCTACGGGCGCAAATCCCACAAACCACCCATGATCTCTGAATTTAAACTCCACTTGCT
>CAZDSE010000328.1:0-2197 GCA_964507905.1 uncultured bacterium
TGACGTGGAATGATACGCCAACGGTAGAAAGATCGGAATCACAGGTGGCTGGAGATCCGACCACATAGAGATCCAAATGAAGGGCGTCAGCAACAGATTCAATGCTTTTAAGACTGACGTTCATATCGTGGGCTTCGATATGCCGGAGCGTCGAACGGGAGATATGAGAAGTCTGGGATAAATGCGTTTCGGACAGTTTCAGTTTCCGTCGGTGTGAGAAAAATGGCATGAGAAAATTATATTTTAAATGAACCATATTATGTATAATATATAACACAAATCTCCGATCCTGTCAATCGGAGGCGTGGCATTTCTCTTGCATTAAGATGCGCAATCGTTTAAAAATTTTTTGATGTGTGTGTGGTTTCAAAAAAATAATTTCTTAATACGAAAGGTTCATTCTCTCTTGGGGATTGTTCCCGTGGGCCTTTTTTTAATTGAGCATCTGGTGACGAACTCATTTGCGACGTTTGGACCTGAAGTTTATAATGAAAAAATCGAGTGGATTCAAAATCTTCCTTATCTGTTTGGCATGGAAATTGGGCTCATTTTTGCTCCTCTTTTATTTCATGCAGTGTTGGGAGTCGTGTTTTTATGGGCATGGAAGGACAATTCTGCCTCATATCGATATGCCAGAAATTGGCTGTATACACTCCAACGGATAACAGGCTTAATTGCATTTGTGTTTATTGGATATCATGTTTGGGAATTTCGGATTGAAACAGCGCTGACCGACACTCCAGTTAATTTTGATTTGGTGGCCGCTTCATTTGATAACCCCATCATATTTTGGTCTTATTTTATTGCCATCATTTCTATCGTATTTCATTTTTCAAATGGCATTTGGGGATTTTTGGTTCATTGGGGAATGATTACCGGACCCAGAGCGCAAAGAGTGGCTGGATTTATGTGCGGGGGGATTGGGTTGATTTTAATTTATATTGGGCTGGACGCGCTTTGGGCTTTTGTATGAGTCATAAACCTAAAATAATTGTGGTGGGGGGTGGGTTGGCTGGACTCATGACAACCATCAAAATTGCAGAGGGTGGGGGAGACGTTGATCTATTTTCTGTGGTGCCAGTGAAGCGATCTCATTCGGTGTGCGCTCAAGGCGGTATTAATGCCGCCAAAAATACAAAAGGAGAGGGCGATTCTGTCGAAAAACATTTTGATGATACGATTTATGGCGGGGATTTTTTGGCCAACCAGGAACTTCCAAAACGCATGTGCGAAGCCGGGCCTGCCATCATTGATCTTCTAGATCGCATGGGGGTGATGTTTAATCGCACTCCTGAGGGAAATATTGATCTCCGTCGGTTTGGTGGAACGCTCTATCACAGAACTGCATTTGCTGGGGCCACAACGGGTCAACAGATGCTCTATGCTTTGGATGAGCAAACACGTCGAGCAGAATCCGAAAATAAAGTTCGTAAATTTGAACACTGGGAATTTTTATCGACTGTTTTGGATAATCAGGGGACGTGTCGAGGGATTACAGCGCTCAATATGCAAACCATGGAAATTAAGGCATTTGGAGCAGACGCGGTGGTCTTGGCCACTGGCGGTTGTGGCATGATTTTTGGGAGAAGCACAAATTCCACAGCCTGTACGGGATCAGCAGCGTCTTCTGTCTATCAACAGGGGGCTTACTATGCGAATGGGGAATTTATTCAAATTCATCCAACGGCGATTCCCGGAGAGGACAAACTCCGTCTCATGTCAGAATCGGCGCGGGGTGAGGGTGGCAGAGTGTGGACATATAAGGATGGGAAACCCTGGTATTTTTTAGAAGAGTGGTTTCCCAAATATGGAAACTTGGTTCCAAGGGACGTGGCCTCTCGAGCGATTTTTAAGGTGGTGAAAGAACTAAAGCTCGGTATCGACGGGAAAGATTTGGTCTATTTGGATCTTTCTCATATGGATGCAAAGACCTTAGACCGAAAATTGGGGGGCATCTTAGAAATTTATGAAAAATTTATTGGTGATGATCCCAAAAAAGTTCCCATGAAGATTTTTCCAGCGGTACATTATTCGATGGGGGGTCTTTGGATTGATTCGAATCACATGACGAATATTCCGGGACTTTTTGCGGCGGGTGAATGCGACTATCAATATCATGGCGCCAATCGCTTGGGGGCGAACTCACTTCTGTCTTGTATATTTGGGGGTACAGTATGCGGGCCAAAGTCGTTTGAGT
>CAZDSE010000329.1:0-2189 GCA_964507905.1 uncultured bacterium
AAGACACGGTCACCAAAACTCCCATCAATGACCAACGCGGATTTATGGCGAGTCTTCCATCAGATCGCGGCGACAAAATGGAATTGGATATTTTTAATCACTCAGGAACATTGGATGGCCATGTGGAATATACCATCACTTATCAAGAGGGATTGGGATACATTCGAAATACTGCGGACTTTATGTCATTTGTATTTTTGGGTCAGTGGATTTCAGATCCTTCGGATCCGATCAATTATGCTCCGCATTGGAAAAATAAAAATGTACTGATCCAACTTGCGGGTGGAGACTGGACCGTGCCAATTTTGGCTGGAATCAATCTGGGACGAGTCGCCGGACTCTTAAGCCCCAATCGAATTCAGTGGCTATTAAATAACGGCATCCACCGAGGGAATGTGATCGATATCGACACTCCTTTAAATCCCCCTGAACAATCATTTGGAACAAGCATCCGATTTCATCCGACAGGACGACACGAGTATCTGGTCATCCCCAACATGAAATTTCCAGATCGCGCGATTTATACAACCATCAGCCAAAACCAAGTCCTCCGCTATTTTCAGACGAATGGCGAGCGGATAGACGAGTAGCATTTAAAACCGTCCCCAATTATGGTTCTGATTCTCTAAAAAGAACCTTCGGAATTTCTAGTCCTTCGACCTGTGGTATCTGAATGATTTGAATTTCTTCAATGTCTAATCCCAACTGGAGACTTTGAATATTGGGATCTCTTTGAATGACGAGAACTTGCCCCTTTTTATAGCTCACTCCCAGCCTTACAGGTCTTTCATTGGGTCTTAACACAGAAAAAATATTTGGAAATTTTTGAGTGAGATAATCATAAAGGGATATTCGACCTTTTTTCGTTATCACCTCATGATGAATGCCATACAATTCGTCTCCCCCAATATAGACATATGTTTTCCCGTCAGCATCTAAGGCATTATAATATTGCTCTAAAAGAGTATGTCGATCCGGCGAATAAAAGAAGGCACCAAATAAATCGTAAAGTGTATAGACTTGTCCTTCATAAAAAGGCAGGATTTCTTCGGCATATCCGACTCGATATTTAAATTCTCCGGCTTCTACTTGTTTCCGATGCATTTTCACCACATCATGAACTGCCCCTTGTAAGTCATCCATAAGATCCGTTGAAATGAGGGGATGCATTCGGCCCGTGGCCTCCAAAAACATGCCGAGCTCTGGCTTCCTTATGCCATACACACTACTTCCCCGCATCAGATCCTGAGCCTCAGCTTCCAACTCATCCCGAGTCATCTGAGACAACGCGACATCATACGCATAAATCTTGGGCCACATGTCTTGTGCATTGATTGCCACTCCATGAATATACAATTCCTGCGACGCCTGTACCAGACCCAGTCCCAAACCACTTCCCACATCAATCGTCATTGCATCTTTGGGGCCCATTTTCACATGATCACGAAATGTCTCTCCCATATAATCTTGAACCAGTGCCCAAGTTCTTGCATGTCCGAATGGATATTTGTCAGATGGAATTTTTGCATTGGGATTATGTGTTCTCCACATTTTAAGCTGAGTGTCCTCTGATAAATCTGGAATTGGATTTTTGATAATAACAAATTTTCCATTGAGAATGTCTTTAACAAGCAAAGAATAGTCAAAAAATCCACATCCAATATCTGGATAGTAAAGTTTAATTTCTTCCGCATTTAAACCCAATTTTTGATACCCTTCAATCTTGTCATAAATGTGAACCCCATCCGCACCAAAGAACTTTTTCATAACATCACTCACTTGATCGGACGTAAGATTCGAATCCACCGCTTCCGTCAGGAGAATCGCAATGCCACCGGGTTTCAGATATCGCTGGATCAACTTGGCTTGTGTCAAAAACCAATTTTGATACATAGGGGTTAAAGTTCTAAGTTGTCCCGATTCAATCAACGCTTTGATATCCGGATTGGGTTTGGGGGTATTGGGATAATTCAGAATGACCACATCATATAATTTTTCAGGACTGAACTCATGATAGTCCGTTTCATAATGCATGCCACCACTCAAAGTCACTTTAAATGGTTCGGGAAGGCCTTCTCTGTCTCGCTCAATCCCCGTCACTTGAACACCAAAGCGATCCTCAAGCACTTTTTCCCACAGAGGACCCATTCCTGTCCCGAGACTGATGACACGCACAGGAGTTTTTTGAT
>CAZDSE010000330.1:0-2154 GCA_964507905.1 uncultured bacterium
TCCGGCCACAATATTTTTGGCAATATAACGCGCCATATAAGAAGCCGACCGATCCACTTTCGATGGATCCTTTCCTCAAAAAGCTCCCCCCCCATGGGCCCCATGTCCACCATAGGTATCTACAATGATTTTTCGACCCGTAACTCCGGTATCCCCTTTTGGACCACCGACGACAAATCGCCCTGTCGGATTTACATAAAATTTAGTCTTGGCATCCAAGAGATGATTGGGCAGCGTTTTTTTAATCACTTCTTCCACAATCCCATCCCGAATGGTTTCATACTTTGCCTCTGGGCTGTGTTGTGAAGAGATCACAACCGTATCAATTCGAGTTGGTTTTCCATCTTGATATTCAATCGTCACTTGAGATTTTCCATCGGGTCTTAAAAATGGAAGTTTTCCATTTCTTCGTTTTTGACTTAAAGCCTTCGTCAATTGATGCGCATAAAGAATCGACATCGGCATCTGAACGTCCGTTTCATCACATGCATAACCAAACATCAGTCCTTGATCACCTGCCCCCTGTTCCTTATATAAGCCCTCTCCTTCCGTCACACCCTGAGAAATATCGGGAGATTGTTTTCCCACTGCGGTTACGACCGAACAGGTTTCCCAATCAAATCCCATATCACTGCTCGTATATCCCACATCTTTAATGGTGTGCCTCACCACTTCTGGAATATTGACAAATGCTTTGGACGTAATTTCACCGGCAACCACCACCAGTCCTGTGGACGCCAATGCTTCACATGCCACACGAGAGTTTTTATCTTCTGAAATATAGGCATCTAAAACTGCATCGGATATTTGATCACAGAGTTTATCCGGATGTCCTTCTGTTACAGATTCTGAAGTAAAGTATGTCTTTGCTTTTGTCATAGCCGTCATAAAATCTCCTTTTGGTTAAATAATGCCTGAAAAAGGTAGCTTCCCAAGCTTGAGGTGTCAAGAAAAAATGCCGACCTTACCTATTTATTAATGTCTCGATGCTTGAGCTCTAATGACATATTTTTTTTGGAAAGATATTCATGGAGCTTTTGTGCAATGGCCACCGAACGGTGTCGTCCCCCTGTACATCCGATGGCAATTGTAAAATAAGACTTCCCTTCCCCCTGATAGAGAGGAAGGAGATAGTCTAAAAAATCATAAAACTTATTTAAGAAATTTTGTGTCTCTTTTTGTGACAAAATATAATCCAAGACCTGGGGCGCATTTCCGGGATGCTCTTTTAATGTGTCCACAAAAAAAGGATTTGGCAAAAACCTCACATCCATCACCAAATCCGCATCTGACGGCACACCAAAATTATACCCAAATGAATAAATCATAATTTGCATTTCATTTTCTTTTTCCTCTTTCCGAAATGTTTTTTGAATATAGGCTCGCAATTGATGAACATTGAGTTCTGATGTATCTAAAACAATATCGGCATACTTACGAATGGGCTCAAAGAGTTTCTTTTCCGATTGGATGGCATCTTGAATGGAAAGCTTCTCGGGCCAGGGATGTTTTCTGCGGGTCGCTTGAAACCGTCTCATAATGGCATCATCACTGGCTTCCATAAATAATATTTCAACGTGATGCCCTTCACTCACTTTTTTTAGCTCTTTAAAATAAGAATCTTTGATATCCCCAGATCGAAGGTCGATCATAATGGCCACTTTCGAGATTCCCTCTTGTGAGCTTTTGGACAGTTCCAAAAATTTGGGAAGCAACGCAAATGGAAGGTTGTCCATGCAAAAGTAGCCCAAATCCTCCAAGGATTTTAATGCGGTGCTCTTTCCTGACCCCGATATTCCAGTCAGAATGACGATTCTCATTTATTTCTACACAGCCTTCTTTTTGGGAAGAGGGGTTCTGGTATAAAAATTTTCAAGAGTTTCATCCTCTGCAAAGAGCTTCGACTCATTGGTGAGTTTAAAATTTTTGTGATTCTTTAATTTTTCCTTATGACGTCTCAGTTGTTCTTCTAAGTTATGAATCGCCTCATCAATAGACGCATACATATCATTCGAAGCCCCTTGAGATTTAAAAATATGATCCTTTTCAAATAATGTAATATCCACCTTATGAATAAACCGCTCCAAAGAAAAAATGATATTCATCTTGGACGGCTTCACGAGATATTTTTTTAATTTCTCTACTTTTTCGCCG
>CAZDSE010000331.1:0-390 GCA_964507905.1 uncultured bacterium
TTGGCCAACTCTTCGGTACTCACCGCCATGGCTAATCCCGTATAGGTATCTGTGAGAGCCGCCCACAAATAATCTTGAAGCTCGGTAGATCCCAATCGGATCCCCCATCGGGCCCCTTTCACCACATAGGGCGCTTGGCTCATGCTTTCAGAACCTCCGGTCAAAACAATTTCGGCATTGTCCAATAAAATTTCTTGAGCACCATTTACGACTGCCTGAAATCCAGATCCACACAGACGATTCACTGAATATGCAGGCACAGGAATGGGAATTCCCGATCGAAGTGCAATATGCCGTGCAATATAGGGCGCGTCTTGCGAAGTTTGAGCCACATTCCCAAAGACCACATGATCCACAAACTCAGGATTCACGTGCGCAGCCTCCAGAGCT
>CAZDSE010000331.1:400-2135 GCA_964507905.1 uncultured bacterium
ACGCATGCACCCCAAGGTCATTGGCAGATAAATCTTTTAAAGATCCACCAAAAGCCCCGAATGGCGTACGCTTTCCCGGTAATATATAGATGTCTTTTTTCATCGATAGTGGATGACGTTTGGTTAAAGTCTATTCTACCTGAGGACTATAGTCTTCTTCTTTTAGTTTGTGAAGAATTTCTTTGATATGATCCGGACCGCGGGTTTCAAGGGTTAACAAAACTTTGGTCTTTCCGTATCCCAAATTCGAAAGGGCCCGATCGTGACTGACTTGCATAACATTGGCTTTTAGCTCTGAAAGAACTTTGGTCAATCGATTGAGGGATCCGGGAACATCTTCTAAGGTCACAATGATCTTCATCATACGCCCTTCTTGGACCAACCCTCGCTCAATAATATGAGAGAGTGTCGTTACATCCAAATTTCCGCCACTTAAGACACACACCCCGTTATTCTCTTTGAGCACAAGCTTATGGGTTAGGAGCGCTGCCAACGACACCGCACCCGCTCCTTCGACAATGAGTTTGGCTTTTTCCAATAATTGTAAAATCGCCCACGAGATTTCTTCGTCGGTCACCGTCACCACTTGATCTACATATTTTTGAATAAACCCAAAAGTATATGGACTGGTCGTTAATGCTGAAATTCCTTCAGCCATCGTATGACCTGATTTTAAATCCATGGGCTTTCCCTTTTTAAGAGATTCGGCAATGGATGCCGCCCCATCTGCTTGAACACCATAGATTTTAATCTTAGGATTTAAAGATTTGGCGGCAATTGCAATTCCTGAAATAAGTCCTCCCCCACCGATGGGAACGATGATGGCTTCTACATCGCGAAGTTTTTCATAAATCTCTAAAGTAATCGTCCCTTGTCCAGCGATCACATACGGATCTTCATAGGCATGTACAAACACCAAGTTTTTTTCTTCTTGGATCTGGCGGGCGACTTCATAGGAGTCGTCATACCCTTTGCCTTTTAAAATCACATTGGCCCCGTAGGCTTTCGTGGCCAAGACTTTCACCATAGGACTTCCTTCGGGCATGACAATCGTCGACTCAATGCCCATCACCTTCGCTTGATACGCCACTCCTTGTGCATGGTTTCCGGCAGAAGCCGTTACGACCCCTCTTTTTTTTTTTGTTTCCGTCAAAGAAAGAAGCTTATTTCTCGCCCCCCGTACCTTAAAAGCTCCTGTGTGTTGGAGATTTTCCATTTTAAAATAAATATTTTTTCCAAAGAGTTCTGAAAAATAATTCGACTTTTGAAGTGGGGTTTCTAAAACATGTCCCTTTAATTTAGAATAGGCATCTTCAATGTTGGACAGCGTTACATTTTTAAGGTTCTGAGACATAATCTGTTGTTAGAATCTTTTCTCCCCTTTCTTTGTAATATTGAAAAACATCATACTGCCCCGATTTTTCAATTTGAAGTCTTCGGACTTTAGCCAAATGATTCGCACATTTTTTGGACTCCTCTTCCAATTTTGTCAAGGCGAAACGATACCCTTCAATATTTTCTTTGGCCTCCGTCTTTTGCTCACTGGTTAAAGTAATATTCAACGCCATGTTTTCTTCTGCTGTTTTCAGTCGATCCAAATTTTGTTTGGCCTGGAGGTGAATGGCTTTCATATTCAATTCTTCCAGTTCAAACACTCCCAAATTCACTTCATGAACTCCATCCGGATCGAGTTTGACCAACTGGGCAAGCTTGGCTTTCTCCTCGGCCAATTTTT
>CAZDSE010000332.1:0-2115 GCA_964507905.1 uncultured bacterium
CACCCAGCTACCAACATATAGAGTTCGTGAGAATTTTGGGGAGGGACGTGCTTAAGACTGGCCTGGTACGCCACAGCTCGATAGAGTGCTCCGGTATCCAAATACAGATATTTTAATTTTTTCGCCAAGCGCTGACTGACTGTACTTTTTCCAGCTCCCGCAGGCCCATCGATCACAATCGTTATTTTCTTTTTCATGATAGGGATAATTTTTGAAGTTCTGGTAAGAAATTCGGAAAAGATTTTGAAATAGACGCCATTGAATCGATCTCTGTATCGCCCTCCGCAATCAATCCCGCCAAAAATAATGTCATCGCAATTCGATGATCTCCATAACTTCTCACTTTGGTGCCAATAAGAGGTGTTGGTCCATCAATTGAAAGGCCATCTTCTAGTTCGCAAATTTTTGCTCCCATTTTGGAGAGTTCTGAAGTCAACGCTTGTATTCGATTGCTTTCTTTGTGACGAAGCGCATGGGCATTTAGAATCTGCGTTTTTCCCTCGGCCTGAGTGGCCAAAAGGGCAACCAACGGAAGTTCGTCTATAGATCGAACCGTTAACTCCCGTGATACCGTCACTGCTTTCAATGACGAAGATTTTACAAAGACTCGACCTCGGGATTCGTTTAGATTTAAAATCGGATCCACCATGAGAGTCACTCCCATGTCTTTTAAAATATCTAAAAAACCGGTCCGCGTGGGATTTAGCCCAACTTCATCCACCTCAATTTCGGACTGAGGGAGCAATGTCGCAGCCGCCAATAAAAAAGCAGCGGAAGAAAAATCACCTGGGATGGTGATTTTTTGTCCCACAAGCTTTGTGGGACGCAGCATCATTCGTCCCTCAAAGTTTTCAATCACAGCCCCCATGGATGACAAAAGAATTTCTGTATGATTGCGTGTGGGAATCGGTTCTTTGATTTCAGTCGCTCCCTCGGCATATAGTCCCGCCAACAATACAGACGATTTCAGCTGAGCAGATGCCACCGATGGCTCACAAATAATTCCTTTTAGTTTCTGACTGACGGGATAGATATAAATCGGAGCCGTTTCTCCGTCTCCATGCCCCTCCAAATTTGCCCCCATGGACCGTAAAATATTCATAAGCTCTTTCATGGGGCGTCTCACCAATGTGTCATCTCCCGTTAAAATCGATGAAAACTTTTGGGGAACCAAAAGCCCAGTCAATAATCGAAGTGACGTTCCTGAACCCGTTACATCCAAAACATTGGACGGTTTTCTTAAGCCCAGAAGCCCCCGCCCTTGAACCACAAGTTTATTTCTGCCCTCAGTTATTTCAACTCCCATCATTTTTAGCGCACGTGCCGTCGCAACCGTATCTTCTGCTTTTAAAAAATGAATGAGTTCGGATTTTCCTTCTGCAATTGAAGATAAGATCAATGCCCGATGAGAAATGGATTTATCACCCGGCGGGACAAAACGACCTTTGAGACTACGAATTTTTGGGATTAAGAAGCTCATTTACTTTTTCTAAATCTTGAGTCGTATCCACAGCAACGGATTCATATGTCGTTGTTAAAACTTTAATTTTAATGCCATGTTGAAGAGCTCTGAACTGTTCCAACTCCTCTTCAATCTCAAATGAAACCTGCGGCCACTGGGACCACTGACTTAAAAGTTCTCGCCTAAATCCATAAATCCCCAAATGTTTATACACACCCAAATTCTGAATCGTGGCCAATGAATAGGATTGAAACAATTTATTCCAATCTTTCGTTTCATTCCAACTTTTTCGTTTGAATGGAATGGGATATCTGGAAAAAAACAATGCAAAATCTTTATCATCACATATGACCTTCACCACATTCGGATTTAAAAAGTCTCCCACACTATTAAATGCCACTTTGGCGGACGCCATTTGAACATTTTTTTCATTGATTAAAACAGACGCCACTTGATCAATCAATTTTGGAGAAATGAGTGGCTCATCTCCCTGGACATTGATAAAGACATCTGAAGAAATACTTTGAGATACTTCGGCCACACGCTCGGTCCCACAGGTATGATCAGATGAAGTCAAAACGACTTTCCCTTGAAACGTTTGAACGGCATCTTGAATCCGACGGTCATCGGTGGCCACAATGACTTCGTCAACG
>CAZDSE010000333.1:0-341 GCA_964507905.1 uncultured bacterium
AAAAAAGAAGATTCATTGATTTCTATTCCTCGAATCCACAAATACCGCCAGAATAATAATAAGTCCCTTAATCACCATCTGATAAAACGTAGGGACATTGAGAAGGCTCATGCCATTATTCAAAGTTCCAATCATAAACGCACCGATCAATGATCCAGTGACGGTTCCAACTCCTCCCATAAGAGAAGTTCCCCCAATGACCACAGCCGCAATGGCATCCAATTCAAAAAGTTGACCCGAAGTGGGCATGGCACCATTCAAGCGTCCTGTGAGAATGACGCCACAGAGTCCAGATAAAACTCCCATTACAATAAATACAAAAAAGATTACTTTTTGAATCG
>CAZDSE010000333.1:351-2107 GCA_964507905.1 uncultured bacterium
TAGACGGCTTGCTTCGGCATTTCCACCGAGGGCGTACATATATCTTCCAACGGTCATTCGGGTCAGAATAAAGTGGGCCGCGTAGGACACAATGGCCAAAAGCAAAACCGGTACTGGAATGCCTCGGTAACTAAAAAAGACATAAGATAAAAATAAAAGAGATGCGAGTGTTATGAGATGAACTATGGAAATTTCCCCTTTTTCATTGTGAGATAATTTTAGCCATGGGGATAGATATGGTTTTAAAATAAAAAATACCCATAAGAGAAAAAAACTTCCCATAAGCCATAGCGAGACGGCAGGGGAGAGATATCCATTTCCCAGCCATTGAATTTCTTCGCTCATGGGCGCAATGGCTTCTCCATTGGATAGAATCAGCGCCAGTCCCCGAGCGATGACCATCATGCCCAGCGTAATAATGAAAGAGGTCATCTGGTGTTTTGCAATCCAATAGGCATTGAATAATCCACATACCGTGCCAACGCCAATTCCAAAAAGCGTTGAAAGAAGCATTCCATAAATACCGAAACTGGCCCACCCCCAGTGGACTTGAGAAATTCCAATGCAAATGCTGGACAACGCAACGACCGATCCCAAAGATAAATCAATGCCTGCGATTAAAATAATATAGGTCATCCCGATGGCCAAAATGCCATTGATGGACACCTGTCGGGCCAGATTGGTGAGATTTCGGGCGCTGATAAAGAGCCCATCGGTGAGGACTGTTAATAAGAGTGCCAGGACAATGAGTGCAGTCAACGTCGAATATTTTTTAAATAATGTTTTCATGCTGCTTTTTCCACTGCCTTTTCCACTGTCTTTTCCAATGGCTGAGTGGCGAGGTGCATGATCTTTTCTTGAGTCGCATCCTTGCCATGTAATACATCAATGAGATGGCCCTGATTAAATACTGCTATACGGTGAGATAAATTTAAAATCTCAGGCAGCTCAGATGAAACAAGAATGATGGCGACGCCACTTTCAGCCAACTTAAAAATTAAATCATAAATATCTGATTTGGCACCCACATCAACACCTCGCGTCGGTTCATCCAAGAGAAGCACTTTGGGTTGGGTCATGAGCCATCGGGCAAGCAATACCTTTTGTTGATTCCCTCCACTCAAGGTTTTAATGGGGGTGTCTGAGTTTGTTGTTTTAATTTTTAGGCTTTGAACAAATCGATCCACCATTTTTGTTTCTTGAAATAAGTCCACTACTTTTTGATGTGAGAGTGTGTGCAAAGAGGGCAGCGTCATGTTTTCCAGAACGGATCGCATGGGAATAATTCCAGATAATTTTCGGTCTTCTGTAAGAAGGGCCAATCCCTTTTGAATGGCATCTCTGGGATTCGAAAGTGGCATTCTTTTTCCATTGAGCAAGATTTCTCCGTCAGTCATAAAATCCGTGGCCCCAAACAATGTCAAAATAAATTCAGATCGACCTGATCCCATGAGCCCCGTAATTCCCAAAATTTCACCCGAATGGCAGGATAGAGATACATTATTTAATATTACTTTTCCTGATTTATTCCGTGAAGTTAAGTTTGATATCTCAAGTGTTTTATTTCCTATGCGAGTTTCTCTTTTTGAAAATAGTGTTTCTAGTTTTCTCCCCACCATGGAAGAAATGACCTCGTTTGGAGATGTATTCTGGGTCAATGAGTTGCTCACCAATTTCCCATCTCTTAACACCACAATGCGATCGCAGAGTTCAAAGATTTCTTCTAATTTGTGAGAAATATAAACGCATAAGACGC
>CAZDSE010000334.1:0-2084 GCA_964507905.1 uncultured bacterium
AAGCGTACGCTGGTAAGTCCAAGCGCATAATTTAAAATATTAAATGGAAAAATGGGAATCAGCCTTAACCAAAAAACTACGTAAAATCCATTTGAACGAACTTTATGTTCTAATTTTTCTACTCTTTTATAAATCAATCTCCGAACCACATCTCGCCCAAGAGAGTGTGCAATAAAAAATGCTGCAATTGCCCCAAGATTTGCTCCGATCAGAACAAAAATAGTTCCCTTCGTCACACCGAAAATGAGCCCACCCAGCACTGTCAAAATGGATCCAGGAATGAGAACCACTGCAGAAAAAATATAGAGCAGGATAAATATGAATGGTGCCCAAACGCCTTGCCCTTGAATCCATTGCTTTAAATTATTAATATTTTCTTGGGAAAGAAGGGACTTCAAAGGAGTAAAAAAATAAATAATCCCCATGCCAAGAACAAACAAAAGGAACCAAATGAATTTTTTAATTTTCACTCACGCCACATATTTAATGACATTCACTTTTTCTAACGTAATGAGACCTTCCTGAACGATGGTGTCAATTTTTGCTATCATGCGATCAATATTGTCTTTGGTGTCGACCACTTCCACAACAATGGGCAAATCACTCGACAATCTTAAAATACTGTCTGTATGAAGATGCGATTTGGCACCGAATCCAGCCATACCTCTTAAAACAGTTGTACCTGCAATTTTTTCTTTTTTAAAAAGCTCAACAAGATATTGATACAGAGATTTTCCATCATACCGATCACTCTCACCGATAAATATCCTCATCAAATATTGGTCACCCGTAATTTTTCGCATGCTAAAATCCTTTCGTTAAAAGAGTTACCAACTTCATCCCACAAAAGGTGCCCCCCAAACATAGCCCATTGGTCAACATCATATTTAAAAAACCATCAAAAAAGTTGCCCGCTCTTAATAGAGCAATCGTTTCATATGAAAAAGTAGAAAACGTGGTAAACCCTCCCAGGATCCCTATCGCCACAAACATCCTGGTTGTATCTGAAATATATGAACGAGACAGTGAGAACTCCATAAAATACCCAATCAAACAGGCACCCAGAAAATTAACCAATAGGGTTCCCAATGGAAACGTTGTATCCAACATCTTATATGGAACACCCGTTAGAATATATCTAAACACGGTTCCAATAAAACCCCCTGTCCCAATAAATAAAAGAATTTTCATAACGACGTTTTTAATTTCTTCTCTTTATTAAATCGTTCAATGGCGAATTGAATCAAGCGGTCGATGAGAGATGAATATGATATTCCAACAGCTTCAAATAGTTTTGGATACATACTAATCTTTGTAAATCCTGGAATGGTATTGACTTCGCTCACCAAAATTTCTAGATCCTTGGTTAAAAAATAATCCACGCGAGCCATGCCTTCACACTCTAAAATCTTAAATACTTGAATGGACAGAGCTTGAACACGTTGAATGATCTCCCTTGATAAATCTGCTGGAATTTTAAGCTTGGCGCCATTTTCATCCAAATATTTGGCTTCATATGAATAAAATTCATACTGAGGAATAATTTCTCCAACGGCGGATGCAATCGGCATATCGTTTCCAAGCACACCACACTCAAGTTCTCTTCCCTCAATGCTTTTTTCCAAAAGAACTTTTGAGTCATACTGAAAAGCATCCTGAATGGCTTTTGTGAAATCCGTTTCATCTTTCACTTTATGAATCCCAACCGAAGATCCCAGGTTGGCTGGTTTTATAAAAAAGGGGAGACCTATTTGAGAAATGATTTCAGAAAAAGTGGGAACAATCTGAGAATTTTTGAGAGTTATAAAGTCGGCAATCGAAATACCCGCTTCTTTCAAAAGTTTCTTTGTGATCGCCTTATCCATACAAATGGCAGATCCCAAAACGCCAGGTCCAACAAATGGAATATTGGCAAGCTTTAAAAAACCCTGAACTGTGCCATCTTCACCAAAGGGACCGTGCAAAATTGGAAAAATGACATCCAGTGGAATTGTTTTTTTACTTTGAATTGGAACCAGTTGTGCTTCGCTTTTAGATGGAATCATCGACAAATTGGCATATTTCCCCAGATTTGAGATTTTTAA
>CAZDSE010000335.1:0-2077 GCA_964507905.1 uncultured bacterium
TTTTGCCTTTGCAGCTTTTCGTTTGCATTACTGGAGTCTCTGGCTCTGGGAAGAGCTCTCTCATTCACGACACACTCTACAATGCATTGGCCCGGATTCTTAAAATTGAATTTAATAAAATCGGCCGATTTAAAACCATTTCTGGCTATAACTATCTAAGAATGGTTCGGCTTTTGGACCAAGAACCGATTGGCCGAAGCCCACGTTCAAATCCAATGACCTATATGAAAGCATACGATGAGATCCGTGGACTGTTTGCATCGGTCAATGAGAGTACGCGCAAAAGGTTCACGGGTTCTTCTTTCTCCTTTAATATGAAGGGCGGGCGCTGTGAAGAATGCGAAGGATGCGGGTATCAAAAACTAGAAATGCATTTTTTGGCCGATATTTATTTGATTTGTGAACATTGCAAAGGGAAACGATTTAAAAAAGAAATCTTAGATATCCGATATAAGGGGAAAAATATCGACGATGTTTTAAATATGACCATTGATGATGCGTATGATTTTTTCATTCAATCCCCTGGCATCCGAAAAAAATTAAAAATCCTTCAAGAAGTGGGACTCGGATATCTGAAACTCGGCCAGCCCGCACCCACATTATCGGGGGGCGAGGCCCAGCGCATGAAGATCGCCAAAGAACTTTCATTTGATGTCAAAGATACTCTATTTATTTTGGACGAACCCACCACTGGATTGCACCCAGACGACATTAAAAAGTTACTCTCTGTCTTAAATCGTCTGGTCGACCAAAAAAATTCGGTCGTTGTAATCGAACATAATTTGGATGTGATCAAATGCGCCGATCATATTATTGACCTCGGTCCCGAAGGCGGCGACCGTGGAGGCGAAATTATCGCCACGGGCACACCTGAAGAAATCACGCAGACCAAGAAGTCTTATACGGGGAAATATTTGAAAAAAGTGCTGCATATACACTAGACTGTGCACTTTAAAGAGAGTCCAAGATGTCCTTAAGAGACGATAGCGCCAGCGTGTCTCAAAGGACATCTTGGACTCTCAATAAATCGGATATGTCTAAAATATATGCGTCTACTTTTAGGTCAGGCTCTGTCAAATATATATACGTATTGAAATTTGACATTTCTGGAAACTCAAGTATCATTAGTAATTAGTTATGGGGTTTCATATAGTTAGTCAGTATCAAGTGTCCAATCTGTTCACAGTTGACCGTAAGCATCAGTAACAGATTTGGAAACTGAAAAGTGGGGGTGACCAATGTTTGACTGGGATGAATTTGAGCACTTACATGTGGTGCGAAAGCTAAAAGAGATTTTGGCCCATTGGTGGAGCATTGAAATTTTCTTTGCAGATGATCGGGGTTTTTTAAGAAACTTTGAAAAAGGCGAAGAACGAACGTTTAAAAATGCCGCATGCAATCTTGTCCTAAATTCAGACCGGGGATTTGAAGATTTTTCAGAGTTCGTTAGAAAAGCCACACAAAAAATACGCCAATCCACAGATCATTCGCTTATCGACAGTTGGGATATCGGACTGAAAGTCGCAGTTTCCCCAATCGTTGTCTCTGATGAATTTATGGGATCTGTGATGGCGGTTGGATTTTTTGACGATTCAAACGCAGATACCCAACGGTCTGCCCTTAAGAAAAGTTTAAAAGAAATGGGGCTTGGCGGAGAAGATCTTGAAGAAGCGGTTAAAAACATCAAAAGTGTAAAATCCCATGAGATGGATTATTTCCAAGAATTGGTGAGCCTCGTTGCCGAGGAGATTGTAACACTCCACAACGAAATTTCTGTGAGAGAAGATCGAATCACCGAACTCAATAAAGAACTAGGCGTTCGATATAAATATGACACAATGATTGGAAAAAGTAAGCCCATGCAGGAACTATATAGTCTCTTGGATAAAATTAGAGAATCTGAGAGTACGGTTTTAATTCAAGGGGAAAATGGAACTGGGAAGGAACTCATTGCCAGAGCCATTCACTATAATAGCCGACGGAAAGATCGGGTATTCGTCACCCAAAACTGTTCTGCATTTAATGAAAACCTATTGGACTCTGAACTCTTTGGACATGTGAAAGGATCATTTACGGG
>CAZDSE010000336.1:0-653 GCA_964507905.1 uncultured bacterium
CAAGTCTTAAAAAGAAATCGGCATGATATTTAAGAGTGCCAGTATGAACATGAATTTAAAGATGGCTTGGTAAAATACAAAGCGTCTATCAATGGAGAAGGTTTGGTAAGGCAACTTTTGGTTATGTCCCAAGATGTGGGTTCAGACGCTCTTTTAAAGTGTATTGAAAATAAAATCACCCACTGGAAATTTCTCCAAACCCCCATTTCCGAAAACACTGTCTTTTTTGCATTGGCGTTGAAGAATCAGTGAAGCTGTTTTATTGAATTTAGATATTCTTGCCAACTGCATTCATACAGATATGATAAAAAGCCATACGTTGGATTTTAAATATGTTGCAAAAAATTCTTAAAAACTGTGAAGAAACACCGCATCGAATTTATGCGTTTTTGGCTTTGTTGTTGAACATAGACGCTTTGCTCGGGCCTTATCGACCGATTTTGGTCAAAGACGGATTTGATTCCAAATTTGTTACCATGAAGAATTTGGCGCAACATCTCATCCCGTCGGGGATTTTATCATGGGACCCAATGCTTCTTTCTGGGACTCAAGGGTGGACGACCGGCATGAATCCTTATAATCCATTCATTCTTCTGACTCTAATCTTGCCATTATGGCTGGTGTATTCAGTTTGGTTTTTTTCTTTTGTCTTT
>CAZDSE010000336.1:663-2063 GCA_964507905.1 uncultured bacterium
GTATCTCACACGCAGTCTTGGATTGACTGTACTTTCCTCCACCATTGCGTCCATATTTTTCATGACACTTACTATGTTTAATTTCTATCCTGATCATAATTTTTTGGCGATCTTTCCCTTATATCTTTATTTCTTCGATCGATTGACTGAAAAAAGAGAGGGTATATCTTGGAAGTTGGGAATCATCTTTTGTCTTTCTATTTTTGGATTCCATTTTCCGTATACCGTTCCTTATTTTCCAATGGTGCATTTGCTAATGATTTTGGGGCTTTCGGAATCAAGACACAACCTATTTCGTAAACTTGGACTTTTTTGTATTTTTTGGGTGGGATATGGTTGTATGCATGCTCCTTCTATTTATTCTTTGATTTCTGAACAAGCGGGATCCCATCGGTATAGTTTTGGAGAGATGGGCCTTGGTAATTTGCCGCTCATTATGGGTGTTCTTAAAACCGTTAAATACATGATCGAACTCTTTCCTTCGATGATCGTTTTTTTGTTTTTTTTCATTATGCTTTCCTTATTTCAATTGAGACAGAGGAAAGTTCTTTTTTGGTGGTTTATGCTGGCATTTATCTCATGTGCATTTATTCTTTATAGATCTTCTTTATTGCATCCGGCCGAAAACATTTTCCCTCTTTTAAAAGTGTTTAATGTGGGACGAGTGTATGAGCTTGTAAATGGATTTGTTCTATCGGTGCTGACTGGATATGGCGTGCAACATTTGCTCGATCTCCTTCTGACGGAGCGAGCAGAGATTCATTTTAGGAGATTAATTCCATTATTGGCTGCATCGATGGTTTTTTTAGGTTGGATTCTCTTTTTTTATGTGCTGCTCGTCAAAGGGGCACCTCGCATGCACCAACAAACGGTTCATCTCAAGTTTTTATTTTATCATTTAACGTTTGTATTGGTGTTGTTGCTGATATTGATGGAGATATTTAAATGGAGTTTTGAGGAAAAAATAATTGGCCGCTTATTTTTAGTAGTCATATTTGTGTTGGGTTTCAGCAAAGTGGAATATCTTTCTACAAAAGTGGGGCGGCATTTTAACTATTATTTTAAACGTCCCAATGTCGAGATTGTAAAAGGACTGTCGAACACAGACAATCTATTTCGATCTGCAATCAACATTGGCAAATGGGCAGGATCCAATCATTCGTCTTTTCTACAATATCACGGCCTGCAAACGGTAGATGGATATCATATGATGTTCCCCCTCCGCTATAAGAAGCTGTGGTTTCAAATGCTTAATTCAAGTTATGAAAACCATTATTCAACATGGATCAAAAATTTTAGTCGTTGGGGGAGTCGACCGTATCTGCCTTATGGTGCAGATACACCAGAGGCGGAGTCACAGTTTAATATCGGATTATTATCCTTATTAAATATAAAATATG
>CAZDSE010000337.1:0-2053 GCA_964507905.1 uncultured bacterium
CCCAATAGATAGACATTTTTGTTTCTTGATTTTAAATAAGGAATATCCGTATTAAATGCGACGACTGTTTTTTTAAATCCAGGCAAAGTGTCTAAGAAAATAGGATCATTCATGCTGGTACAATGAATACGTACTCCAGAAGATTTAAGTTTTTTTATTTTTTGAAATAAAGCCCTACTTTTTTTCACCGTTCTAATTAGAATTTCACAGCTGGCTTCGGGAGCCAAGACATTGGCCGCCACACCGCCATGGATCATGCCAATATTGAGATTCGTCTGTCCCAAAAATCTGTCTTTTGGGAGCGCAATACGTTGAATCCTCTTTAATATCGTCAATAACTCATGAATGGCTGAAAGTCCCAGATGGGGATAGGCACTATGCGCCGCTTTCCCTTTGGCCTGAATGTGAAGTTTTATAATTCCTTTGGTCCCCACAGCCATTTTATTCTCTGTTGGCTCTCCCATAATGAGCGAGTGAACTTTTGGAATCTTCTTTGCAGCATCAATCGCTCCGCGATGGTCCACTTCTTCTCCGACCAAATACAATAATCCAATATTTTGAACTCCTTGTTTTTGAAGTTCCAAGGCAGCGGTGATTTGAGCCGCAATAATCCCCTTCGCATCACAGGCCCCGCGGCCATAAATAGTATCCTTGTCTTCTTTGAAAGGAATATATGGAGGCACCGTATCCATATGTGATGAAAAAATAAATTTGGGTTTGTCTAAATATGCAAAGAGATTTGGACGATTTTTTTGTGAGTTGAATGACTTTACTTTCCACCCTTTGGATTTTAGATAATCAGACAGAAAATGAAATACAGGAGCTTCGTTTCCTGTGATGGATTCTATTTGAATCAATTGCTTGGTGAGTTCAAAAACGTGCATGTTTTACCTTGTGCGCGGATAAAAACAAAAATAATACACCAAATGCGAATGTCACTCCCCAACAGAGATATATTGAAGGAACCACTCCGATTGTTGGCTGCGCTCCATAGAGCGATTGACGAATGAGAGCCACTGAATACGTCAGTGGATTTAACTCAATCACCTTTTGAAATATCCAAGGCACCTGGTCAATTTTAAAGAGAGCTCCCGATAAAAACCACATCGGTAAAAATAAAAGCATCATCACATCATGAAATTCAGATGAACTTGTCTTTCCCCAGGCAAAATAAAATCCCATGGCTGTGACCGCGAGACTCGATAGGGCAATGGCTCCAAAGAGGTGGGGCAAATTTCCCCAGATCACGGAAATTCCAAAAAATGGAGCAATCACAAGAAATAACATGGCTTGGAATGTTGCGATGGTCGCTCCTCCCAAAATCTTTCCTAAAATTAAAGAGGTGGATGAGATCGGCGCCACCAAAACCGCCTGTAAAAATCCCTGAGCCCGATCTTCTATTGTGGAGAATGAGGCAAAGATTGATGTAAACAGTGTCACCATGGCAATGGCACCCGGCAATAAATATTCCATATAACTCATCGACTGGTAGGACGATTTAAAACAATATCCAATGAGGAGCCAAAAGATGAATGGTTGAGCAATAACCGCAATCATTCTCTTTCTTTGTCGCACAAAGCGAATGACCTCTCGCCACCACAAACCATAACAGGCTCTCATGGTTCAATCCTTTGGTTAAAGTCATGCCCCGTCTTTTGGGCAAAGACATCATATAATGATATCTTTGACATCGTCACAGACACAATATCGTTTGGATATTGATTCTCAATTTTAGATTTTAGAGAGACCCCATCTTTGGCCTTGATCGTCAAAATATTTCCCCGAACTTCCTTCATCAGTTCGTGGGGCACTCCCTGCGTCACCACTCGACCTTGATCCAAAATCATAATCTCATCGCACTTTTCGGCTTCTTCGATGAAGTGAGTGGTTAGAAGTATCGTCTTTCCCTGAGATTTTAGCTGTTCCAAAATTTTCCAAAATTCAGTCCGACTCACCGGATCCAGGCCGGTCGATGGCTCGTCCATGAGTAACAGTTGTGGCTCTGCAATGAGTGCCTTTGCGATTTCAACTCGCCTTTGAAATCCTCCCGACA
>CAZDSE010000338.1:0-1735 GCA_964507905.1 uncultured bacterium
AGAAACATAAATACCTGCAGGTGCATGATGTAAAATGTCTCGCGCCAAGAAGGGATGATTTTCATTTGGATCTACATATGATGTTGAGTCAAGATACTCTAAAGTGTGTTCAGGATCCGAGAATTCAGGCAAAAACTGTGCATGTAGAGTCCCTTGGCACCCCACAAATATGCCCATAAAAATTAAAATTTTTATCTTCACGATACCTTAAAAAGATATAATGCAAGAAAAAGGCCAAATGTGACATGGCAGATGAGAAATAAACAGTAATAAATTCAATGAGATACGGCGGTCACTCCGGTGATGGTTTTATTATCTCAGTCTATATTCTAAACATGCGCCAAAAATTGTCAGTTTGAGTAGCGTCTTGTGTGAAATAAGATTACAATCTTTTCTTTAATTCAATCTAAAAAAAATCATTACGACAGATAAAAATAAAATATAGCTGTTGGATAAATTTAAAGTTTCTCATTGTGAGCATAATGTGTGGATGTACGCTTAGGTTCCATGTACTTTGGTTCCGCTGCGGAACCAATTGGACTCGTGCATCAAGAAGTAAAAGATCCCTGGTGATTATTGGGATCCACGAGAATTGTTCCCAAATCTGTATCGCGTTTAAAAAGCTGCTGATCGGTGACAACATCACCTTTAAATGAGGTGCCGACTGAAACAGAAGGGCGTTCACGGAAAGGCAGATTGCCATCCGATGAAAACCATTTTTCACCCCAAGAAAAACCCTGAAAGCCCCATAAGAGGGCAGACCACCAGGCAAAGTTGAGCTGATCGGGATTAAAAGGGGTATCTTTAGAGGTTGCGGTTGTTGTCATGTGATGTGTGCCAAATGGGTTTGAAAGCGTTATGGCTTTTTTGCATTTTTCCGCCCAAAACGCGGAGTCAACAAACTGCCCATTTTGAATCTGAAAACTTTCGTGAAGATAGTAATCTTTTTTATTTAGCAAACATTTTAGTCCATCTGGATTTCCACCGTCAGTTTCATTGAACGCTATTCGGTCTTCTCCAAATGCATCAGCGGGATTAAACGCATTGATAAAGACGGATAACGATTCATCATTGATACGTTGAATGACATCATTTTGCCGTTTACGAGATACTCCATAATCATACCCTGCGGAATCTAAGAAAATTCCATATGCCTTCATTTTTTTCCATGCGGTGATCCGATTATAAATGTCCTTAACCTCCAAATGTCCCGTCGTTACTCCCAGGTTGATATAACCAAAGGTATGAATTTTGGGCATTAAGGAACCAATAACTTCCTTTGCTTTCTCATGATCTTCATGTGTTTTCAGTTCGAGATTGGCTCCAAAAACAATCGAGTCATAAGATGAAAAAACGCCAATCGCTTTTTCAACGTCCCCCTCACTGCCATTGACGAGACTTGGATAGCCATAATACAGGGCCAATTTTTCGAGTTTTGGGATTTGCATATCAAAATAATGACTTAAAAGTCCTGTCCTGTGCAATGAGATTCTTCAAAATAGCATCTCTAATTGACCAAAATAAACCTTGGCTTCTTTGGTGGCGACTCCGCCCTCAGATCCAGCGCCTGAATTGCCAACGTTAAATGTGAGTTTTGAAAATTGGGTCATGGGCCAGAAAAATCCAGTGGTCCATCCAATGAGACTTTGGTCTTTTAATATATTTTCTTCTCTTTGATTCTTATGCCCGGACCACGTCGATGATCCAAACAGGGTCAAGTGATTGGGAAGTGCGA
>CAZDSE010000338.1:1745-2025 GCA_964507905.1 uncultured bacterium
GTTTCGGGTGCTGGGTGTGGGGCTATTTCTAAAATATCGATAGCTTAAGATAAATTTGGGATTATTTCTTAAAACACGAATTCCAAGATTTCCTTCAAAGGTTCGTTCAGTGGCATGAATTTGATTGACGAGCGTCCCTCTTTGAATCGAGGCCGAGGATCGAACAAAAAAGATTTTACGAATCAGATCTTGGCTGTACGTCAAATCAAAAATATTTTGAACACCCTTATGGGGAATGGTTTTTATCGGAGCGAGCCAAGATTCATGGATGGATGTGTTT
>CAZDSE010000339.1:0-2014 GCA_964507905.1 uncultured bacterium
CAATATCATAGCTCTTTTGGCTGCCAGGATAACCGTGGAGAAATAAAACGCCATTGTGGGAGAAAATAGGAGTTTCAGGAATATATTCCCTGAGATACAACCCGTCGATTTTAGATTCGGTGATAGTAATCATATGACCCTTCGCGCTACCAGGCTGCCAAAGATTTCCTGCAGAGACAATAGCGCCAGCGTGTCTCAAAGGACTTCTTTAGCCGCCTGAAAGCTCAGGATGACTTGACGATAACTATCCCGATTGACAATTTCAAGATTAAAAGATATTCAAACTTCAATTTCATGCAAATCTGCAGTAAACAGTTTTTCTTTTCTTGGATCTTTTCGCTACTCCTGTGTGTTCCCAGCTTCTCTCAAGATGCCACTCCCAGACGACTTCTCCTCTATGGAAAAGTGGTCAATAAAGATGGTCAGGCCGCCAAAAAATCAAAATATGTGTATATTCAAGACGGCACCATTCAATATGTGGGCACCCAAAAACCCAAACTGGAAAAAGGCGTTCGATTTTTATATACCACCGGTTATATTTACCCTGGCTTAATCGACCTCCATACCCACTTGACTTATAATATCATGCCCATTTGGGACGGCGCCCAATCTCAATACTCCAATCGATTTGAATGGAGAAAAGATGAAAATTATAAGAAGTTTCGCGAAACATATAAAGCCCTAAACACCCCCGAATTTAAACTGGGTCTCTTCTTATATGATGAAATCCAAGCGTTGGCAGGCGCAACGACCCTCATTCAAGAATCTGGAATGATTGACAATGAATCCAAAAATCTCATAAAAAGTTTGGTCGTTCGCGGAACAGACTTTGCCGAAGACATGGATCTTGATCCATCTAAAAAAGTAGCGTCTTCATTTGAAATATTTGAACCCAAATCCGATGGCACGTTTAAAGCCAAAGATGCCCTTGAAAGTTTTGCCAAACGACGCAGCGAAGACAAACTCTATTCTTTCATCGTCCATCTGGCCGAAGGAAGAACTGGATTTTTAAGAGACCATGGGACCGATCCCTTATGCCGTGCTGAGTTTGAAGCCCTCATGAATCATCCTTTATTTTCTGATCCACTCAATACTCCCAAACCTCCTGTGGCCCTCATTCATTCAAGTGGCATTGATCCAACCAATGATGCACACATTCAATTTTTAAAAACATGGAATATGGGAATTGTGTGGTCGCCGGTTTCCAATTTGCTCCTATATGGCGACACATTGGATGTTGAAACACTCCTCAAAAAAGGAGTTACAATCGCATTGGGATCCGATTGGAGTCCCAGTGGATCCAAACATGTCTTAGATGAAGCCCGATTTGCGCGATTTTATTTGGATCAAATTGGGGCCCATGTCTCTGATAAGCAGCTTTTTCAAATGATGACGGTTAATAGCGCCAAAATGATTGGCCATCCCAGGCTCGGTGAAATCAAAGCGGGAAATTTGGCAGATTTATTTATTTTGGAAGATCCCAATCCAGATTATACTCCCATGGAATCTCTACTCAGAACCGATGTGAAATATATCCAAGCCGTCGTGATCCGCGGCCGAGCCGTGTATGGATACGAAGATAAAGTCACGGTTCTTGAGTCGGATGTACAACGCCTTCCACAAGTCGAAGGAGAAGCCGTTCGAAATAAAGTGGTTTATATTGACCCCGCACTCAATTTAAATCTTGAAGAAACAATTACCAAAATGGAAGCCCATTTAAAAACGTTGGGCGTCTATCGAAATAATTTACTCACGTCTACAGACAAACCCTATCAAGAGCGCATCTTTAATCTACAAACATTTGTTCACTTAAACTTTTTCTTAAACAAATTTAAACAGGAGGAAAAATAAATATGAAACTTAAATCATTCATGGTTTTGGGATTGGGTCTTGCGACTCTTCTTTTAAACTTATCATGTTCCAAGGGACCATCCGGAACCACTTGGTCCGACGATGTATCTCTGGCCGAATCGCTCACCAGTGACGGATGGGAAAATATCGACGAAAGTGCAGT
>CAZDSE010000340.1:0-2004 GCA_964507905.1 uncultured bacterium
GACCACTTTTTCATGACAGCGGACTGAAAGTGGAATCTGATCGGGTCCCCATACGCCATTAAAATACGCAATCTGAATTCCATTTTTTTCAAGTTCATGGAACATGAACGGATCCAAATTGGCATTCATTTTGTCGATGATGATAAAAACCGGAATTCCGGCCTTGGCCTTTTCAATGAGAATGGTATTAAACTTTCTTATTTCAGGATTAAAATGAGAAAAATAAATCATGGCGCTGATCAAAATGCTGCTCTTTGAATTTTGAACCAGTTCAATTTTTTTGGCGAGTGAAGGTTCTGCGTCAATCAAGAGTTCCAATTGATTTTGTCCCAAAAGCTTGGAATTGCTGATGACATCGAATTCCTTCTGAGCTTCGTCTGTTAGGATGGGGTGAGTTTGAGCTTGGGCATGAGAATTTGTCCATGATAAAAATATGAGCGATATTGCAATTAAAAATCTCATATTGTGATTGAGTTTTTGTATATTAAAGTCCCATTAAAATCAAGCCGATAAGGCAGATGGAGAGTTAACAAATGGGAGCTAAAAAAATAATCCTCGTTGTGGATGATGAAAAAGACTTGGTGGACTTAATTAAGCTTAAATTGATCGCGTCTGGTTATGACGTGAACGAAGCCTATGATGGGGCAGAGGCGTTGGATAAGATAAAATCAAATCCTCCTCACTTGGTACTCCTGGATGTCATGATGCCGAAACTCAATGGCTATCAGGTTTGCAGAGAGCTTAAAAAAAGTGATAAACTAAAACATATTCCGGTCATTATGCTGACCGCCAAGGCCCAAGAAAGCGATAAATTTTGGGGGGTCGAAGTCGGTGCGGATGATTATATGACAAAGCCTTTTGAATTTGATGATTTGCTGAAAACGATAAAAAAACATCTAGGGGAGTAAATGCTAGAGAAAATGAAGAATAAGAAACTATGGCTGGATATTGAATCGGAGCTAAAGCGGCTCACGGATTTAAATACCCGAAAATCAGATCATATTGAAATGATGGCGCATGAATTAAAGACGCCACTCACCATCTTAAAGTCGGCGTTAGAAGCATTGTCTCAAAATTGGGTGCCGGCCCCTGAACATCGGGAGCGATTGGTCGAAGTATGCAATCGGGCTGTGGTTCGGCTCATTCGATTGGTCGAAGATCATCTTGATTTGGCAAAGATTGAATCTGGGAAGATACATTATCGGATTGAGTCGATTGATGTCCATCATGCGGTCAGCCATGTGGTTCATGCCTTTCACACGCAAGCCCATCAAAAGGGAATTCAACTGGACAATGAACTTTTGCCAGAGCTGCCCAACGTCAAAGCCGATGAAGACCGACTGATTCAGATCTTAACCAATCTGGTGTACAATGCGATTAAGTTTACACCCACCGGAGGCACCATTGCGATTTCGGCTGTGCCCAAAGACGAATTTTTAGAAATTTCGGTGAGAGATACTGGAATTGGAATTTCCGAAGAAGATCAAAAGATTATTTTTGAAAAATACAGACAAGGAAAAAATGTTGTGACGATTCCCAATAAAGAAGGGGCGGGATTGGGACTTTCAATCGTAAAAGGACTTCTCGAAGCCCATGGCGGAACGATTTCAGTTGTAAGCACGCCCAATCACGGAAGCACGTTTACTTTTACTCTACCCATCTATAGAGATGTCTAAAATTAATTTTGGGATTATTGGTTTGGGAGACATCGGCCGAGGCCATTTAAAATGTCTCCTGAACTGTAAAGAGGCCCATGTGGTGGGGCTGTGTGACATAGAACCCAGGCGATTGGATCAAGTTGGATTTTTTGGGATTAAAAAAGAAGATATTCGAAACATTCCATTCTTTACAGGCTATCGAAAACTTTTAGATTTAAAAAACTTAGACGCCGTCATCATTGGAGTGCCTGGATATTTGCATGCCCAGATTGCATTGGACGTGTTGAGTGCTGGGAAGCACCTACTTTTGGAAAAGCCATTGGCCCATACATTAGAAGATGCGAAA
>CAZDSE010000341.1:0-1952 GCA_964507905.1 uncultured bacterium
ACGGTCGGAAAAGATCTTTGGGATGCATTCAATAAGTTAGAGAGAATTGAACATGTGGCTCAAGTTATGTTTGTGGCACGGCAGTTGGGGCCCATAAAGCATCTGTCGTCCGATCAACTTCAGTCTCTTGGGAAAATCTTATCTGAGTCAATGTCAGCCCAACGATAAACCAAAATAAAGACGTGTGGTTGTGGATTCTAAAAATGTGTCAAACGAACAGCTTCCCATAAATGTGAGTATGCTGATTAAATAAAAAATCAGTCCACGTCGGTTCTTTAGAGCCCAAATTTGCTTTAGCAGTTGAACATAAATGAGCAAATATAAAATGAGACCGATGAACCCACATTCCACCCAAATTTTTAAATATCCATTGTGTGGATATGCGAGATGCAAATATCGAAGAAATTGCAGAACGTCTTCCCTGGGTGGAAAATAGATTTCATTGATTCTGGAATAACTATTGAGGCCATGTCCCAAAAGAGGCCGATCGTGGATCATTTTAAGTGATATCTTCCACAAATGGAGCCTTTCATATACCGAGGTACTATTGGGAAGATTGGATAACAATCGATACAAATTGGTCTGCTTTTGACCGGGAATTTGTAAGTAAAGGATTGAAAGCAATGACACCAGAATGCAGAGTACTTTAATGGTTGGTTTGATTCGCGAAGTTATTAAAATAAGACCCAGGGAGGTGATCAATAAGAAGAAAAATGTATTTCGCGTTAATGACCAATATAGGGCCAACGCTAAAATCAGTGCAGCGCAGATCCCAGAAATTTTCATTGGGATTCTTTTGGAAAAATCCAAAATATAAATGAAAGACAGTGGAAATATAAGCGCCAAGTATGCAAACAAAGTTGTTGGGCTTTCGAAATTGGATACCATTCGCCCATGGGTGACAGAATTATGTTTGATGAGATCCACTCCAATCAGACACTGTATAAACCCATTAATAGAAGTTAAAACGCCACCCAACATGAGTGAGCCCACCAGGGTATAAACGTTGGATATAGACTCACAGGATTCTAAGACCAACCAAAGCAGAAGAAAATTTCTGCCGAATTTGGAAAGTCCTTCTAAATTGGTCCACAGATAATTTCCCCAGAGCAGAGATATGGAACAGTAAAACATAAAAATCAGCATGGCTTTAAAGACGGCGCCAAAGTATTTGGTATAAAATTGGGATATCAGGGGTTCTTTGAGGTGCCATTTTTTAAATAGCATTGTGGCCAGTGCAAGACCAAAACAGATTGATGCAGCGGCTTTGCTAACAGGAAGAGATATTGCCAATAAACACAGACTCAGAAATGGTATTTTTAAAATGAAGGAATTCAATGGTTTGATTCAATAATCTTTTTAATAATTTCTTTTAACTGTACTTTGGGTTCAAATTTAATGAGAGATTGTATCTTTTGAATATTTGGAACTCGGCGTTGCATGTCTTCAAATCCGCCATCATAGCACTGTTCGTAAGGGATGTATTTTATGGTCGATTTTGATCCTGTGATATCGATAATCAGATGTGCGAGATCAATAATCTTAATGGCTTTTGGATTTCCAAGATTTATAATTTCTCCCACCGCCTGCTCAGAAATCCCGATTTGAATCATTGCCTCAACAGCATCTTGTACATATAAAAAACATCGCGTTTGTTCTCCATTACCAAAAATAGTGAGAGGCTCGTTTTTAAGTGCTTGATGGATAAACGTGGGAACGACCATGCCATAGCGTCCCGTTTGTCGCGGGCCAATCACATTAAACAATCGAAGAATAACAATCGGTAATTTGTACTCTCTGAAATAGGCAAGAGTTAAAAACTCATCAATGGCTTTGGAACAGGCATAACTCCACCGTTGTATGGTGGTTGAGCCAAGTGTTAAATCATCGGTTTCAGAAAAACTGTCCAGATTTCCCTTTCCATAGACTTCAGAGGTAGACATTAAAATCAC
>CAZDSE010000342.1:0-1939 GCA_964507905.1 uncultured bacterium
GTGAAGATATCCTGTAAATTCAATATCATGCCCCGCATAACACCAATCATCATTTTTGCAAATGAGGTTATGGACTCGTCGGATGGGCGACTTGTCGTAATTAGAAAAATCAGCAGAAATGTCCGGAAGTGCCTGTCCCACGGTATCTTGGTAGAGGCTTTTTCGGTTGAGATCCATTAAGAGTTTTTTAAATTTAAAATCGTTGGGCAGTTGAATAATATCAAATGTAGACAAGTCCCACGTATTTTCCAGGAGAAGTTGATTCAGTTGGGCATGAAGATTAAGCTTGTCATACAGGAATCCCAATTTGGCGATAAATTCGATTCTTTCCATTTTTGGGAGTTGATGAAATTTTTGAGAATATTTTTTCAAAAGCACTAAAATTTTAAGTGCTGCTTCCCACTGGCCTGCTTCTATATATATAGAAGTCATTCTATCAAAAAATATAAAGCCGTTGTCTGTTATCAAATAAACTAAGGCTTTCAGAATTTTGTCATTGATACGTGTTATGTCTGGTAGAATGACTTCATTTTCCAAAGTCGACAAATTTGCGCCACTCAGTTTTTCATAGGTATTCAACAGATCTTTATTTTTGGCATGAACTTTGGACAGTGTATCTAAAATCACAAAAACCACATCTTCATAAATTTTGGAACTGAGTTCTGTTTCAATGACTGCATTCCCCTCAAAGTCTCTCAACTCATTGGGTTTATTCGAAAATGATTTCTGAAGAATAAAGTCTATTAATTTTAGGTGGGCCAATTGTTCTTGAACAGAACATTCTTTATGGCGAAGGTGATCCAATGCTTCAATGAGCTTGATTTTTTGGATGATCTCAATCGATGGCGCCTCATAGTAAGCGACAGTGTGGGTGGTATAAAAGATCGGAAGTGACAAGAGTAGAATGAGCTTTCTCATGAATGAAGGGCATTGAATAGCATCCAAAAGACATTCTTTCAAGATGCGCTTTTGAGCTTCATATGAGCTTCATAGTTCTTAAGTTTCTCTCAACCTTCGCCGATAAGATATGTGGGGGACGTTTATGAAGTATTTTAAAGTATTTATAGTTTCTACTCTCTTGATACAAAACATCACGTGGGCCAGGCCGACTGTTCAGCCGGTGACATCTTCATTCCTCAATACGGTGATTTCGGAGATGAGCTTAAAAGAGAAAATAGGGCAGCTTTTGGTTGTAGGGGTCAAAGGAAAGACGCTTCTTCCAGAAACTGAAAAACTCATTTCAGATTTAAAAATTGGGGGAGTCATTCTTTATACGCATAATATTCAAGATCCCATTCAAGTGCGAACCCTTGTTTCTCAAATTCAAGACACCGCATGGAATTTGAATCAAGTTCCATTGTTTATTGCAGTCGATCAAGAAGGGGGATCGGTGGCGAGAATCAGAAGCCAGATTTCTGTCATTCCAACGGCGATGGCCATTGGTGCCACACGATCGTCTCAATTTGCCTTCTTAACGGGAAAGATGACCGCGCAAGTTCTCTTGTCTCTTGGGATTAACATGAATTTGGCGCCGGTTTTGGACATTAATACGAACGAGGGAAATACGGTGATTGGGGTTCGCTCGTATGGAGAAGACCCAGATCTCGTTTCAGAGCTTGGCATGTGGTATGTGGAAGGGCTTCAATCGAAAGGGATTGTGGCCACCGCCAAACATTTTCCAGGACATGGAGATACCATTCAAGACTCTCATTATGTGGTGCCCACCCTCGACAAAAATTTGCAAGATTTGGAGCGGTTTCATTTGGTTCCTTTTAGACGTGCCATTGACAATGGCTTGGATGCCATCATGAGTGCGCATATTTCTGTGCCGGCGCTGGATCCTTCTGGGCTGCCGGCGACCTTTTCGTATGGGCTTCTCACTCGAATGATTCGAGAAAAAATGAATTTTAAAGGGGTCATCATTACAGACGATCTCGAA
>CAZDSE010000343.1:0-1105 GCA_964507905.1 uncultured bacterium
ATTTTTAAATTTTTACCCGCTGGAAATATTGAAAATATTTATCATGAAAAAATGCGAGACTTGGCAACGATCGACGATTTGACGCAAATTTTTAATAAAAAATATATTATCGATTTTCTTCAATCGGAATTTGCCAGATGCAGATCACTTCGAATCCCACTGTGTCTCATTATGTTTGATATTGATCACTTTAAAAATTTAAATGACCGCTATGGGCATTTGGCGGGAGATTATGTGCTTAGAAAAACCTGTTCTATTTTAAAGGATAAAGTGCTTCGAAGTCAGGATGTGTTTGGGCGATATGGCGGAGAAGAGTTTATGGTGATATTGCCGGAGGCTCCACTTCAGCGTTCCTGTGAAGTGGCCGAACGTCTGCGAGCGACGATTGAGAATTTTGCATTTGAATATGACAATCAAAAATTTCCACTCACGATTAGTTTGGGTGTCAGTGAAGTGGATATTTCGATGAAATCCGTTGAAGATCTCATCAAACGGGCCGATCAAGCGCTTTACAAAGCCAAAAACTCTGGTAGAAATCAAGTCTGTGTTGTCTAGTAAGATCCAAATTTTAGACGAAAAACTGATCAATCAAATCGCCGCTGGTGAAGTAGTCGAGCGCCCAGCCTCCGTTGTTAAAGAGCTCGTCGAAAATTCCATAGATTCAGGTGCCACTCAAATTGAAGTGCATCTCGAAGATGCCGGAAAAAAACTAATCCGCGTTCGTGACAATGGCTGTGGAATGTCAACGGCCGATGCCAAACTCAGCGTTGAGAGACATGCCACCAGTAAAATCAAGAATTTAAGCGATCTATTTAAAGTAAAAACTTTAGGATTTCGAGGAGAAGCATTGCCATCCATTGCATCTGTCTCGCATCTGACGTTGACCACCAAAGAGCAAAACAGCCCAGAAGCCATTCGTTTGGTTTTAGAAGGTGGAAAATGGTTTCAGGAAGAACCAACCGGTGCTCCCCAAGGTACTGAAGTTCGAGTTCATGATCTTTTCTTTAACACTCCGGCCAGGCTTAAATTTTTGAAATCGGATGCAACAGAAATGGGGCATGCGGTATCTCAAGTAGAACAGTTGGCTTTGTCTCATCCTCATATT
>CAZDSE010000343.1:1115-1930 GCA_964507905.1 uncultured bacterium
CTTTGCCCCAAAAACAGAAGATCCCTGGGAAAGAGTGGTTTCCATCTTGGGAGATCAAAAATCGTCATATATTTATGTTGAAGAAGCGATTCAAGCAGCGGTCTCGACATTTTCATTGAAAGCATATGTGAGTTTGCCCCGATATATCGTTGCGACTTCAAAATATTGTTATATTTTTGTAAATGGCAGACCCGTTGTGGATCGAACGATTCTTCATGCACTGACATCCGCATATCACTCTTTAATCCCCCAAGGGCAATATCCCAAAGCAGTTTTGTTTTTAGAAGTCAGTGGAAGTGAGATTGACGTCAATGTGCATCCAGCCAAGAGAGAAATTCGTTTTAAAGATTCGAGAGCCATTCATCGGTTTATAGAGCAGGCGGTTAGAAAAAATCTAGAAACCATTTCATTTTCGAATGGGCGGGTCCTGCCGCCGATAGACGCTCTCCATTGTCCGTCCTCGCCTTCGGCTGCGGGCGCGGCAATGGAGCCTCTCCATCGGCGTCACCCGTCGGGTCACATCTCATATGTTCGACCAGAGGATGTCCGACAAAATGCACGTCGATTTCATGTCGCCGATAAAAGTCTACTTCAAATGGAAACACCACAAGCATTCGGCTTACCCATTTTCGGATCACATTGACTCGTTTAGTCCTCCACGCCCATAATTGAGGGCTAATGTAATAAATAATTGGAATATTTCTTTGGTGAAGTCTTTTCGCCAATCTCAGATTAAAGTCCTGACAATCGATCAATATGGTTGCATCGGTTTTTTGGGAGTCAATCTCCTTCAGCAACTTAAAAAAGACTGAAAT
>CAZDSE010000344.1:0-1909 GCA_964507905.1 uncultured bacterium
AACCTTTATGTTTGCCCACTACACTGAGCTAGAACATCTTCATGCGATGATTTCTCCGCAGCTTTTGGCCATCGGGCTCAATGAATTGGATGCAAGCCTACTTCCAACCGTGGCCCAAGAGCTCGTTGGATTTATAAAAAAGAAACTTGAAAAAGAAACCTTAGATCAAACATTTGCCACCGAAAAGGAATTGCTGGTTCAAGACATTATGGAATTTCAAACCCAACTGCTAAACAAAAGCAAAGCAGAAGATGAATTTAGATCTTCGTATTTACCCCTGACGCCGACTGCTGTATCTGCTATTGGAAAGGCAATTGGTCCTGATGCCGGACAAGACAATACCTCCCAAAGTGCGTATCAAACTCAAAACACGTCTTCTATAGAAATTTATGAAATGGATTCGGAATTGTCAGATGAAAAGTTTGAAAAAGGAAGCGAGCATTTGTTTAAATCCTTAAAGGCCCTTCAAAAAGAAGATTACAAAAATGCCAATATAAAGGATTATTTCATTCATTGGATCCCGCTTCATTATATTAAAGCCTCAAAAGACCTAAGAAAACCATTTATTGACCAGCTCTTGGCCATATTAGACGAATTTGATCATCCCGAATATTTAAATCGCTTGCGACTCATCATTGCAAGCTACATGAAGATTCCAAGATCAGATGATACTGAAGACGGATTTATAAAGCTTACCCAAATGACGATCCAACATGCAGATCAATTGTCTCAAGACCCCACATTTCCTTTGGGAGATGTCTTATATAATGAATCTAAACATTTATTTTCTTATTTGACGGATGACTGTCTCACAGACATTCGAAAAATTGAATTTAACGAAATTCGAAGTTCTTTATTTTCGCTCATTTCTGCAACCGAAATTGGAACAGGAGACTTTGGCAAACCCACATTAGATGAAGATGAAAAAATTGCCTTTTCCGGAATGATAGACCGCTGGCTCACGGATCTGATTTATAACACAGAACATGTCGGTGAAAATGGAAATACGGTATTGAATTTTACATCAACGTCTCGAGACCCCAATATCCAAAATCCAACTCCCTTCTGTCTCGGCCCCGAAGGGCTGAAGGATCCGAATGGCTCTCCCCGCTCTCACGATCGGGAACATGAATTCTTGGAAAACTTTAAAAAACTAACCCCCCAAAGAACCGATGAAATTGAAAAAATCATTGCAAAAACAAAGGCCGCATATTTTGCTCGCGTTCAAACCAGTTTGGCTATTGGAGAATCTGAATCATCTGAGCTATCTGAATCATCGTGTAATGAAGAGCAGCAAGAACATGAAAAAAACCAATATCTGAATCAAGATCGCTATCATACGCTCTCTTATTTTAGACAGCTGACTCGATTTATTAGGGAGCTAACACCAGAACAATTGGAAGAATATCTGCAAAAAATTGAAAATTCCGCACCTTCCACTTGGAACACCCAAACTCAAATTTTCGATTGGTTCATTCGTACTTTAAAAAACAGCCCCTATTTGAAATATTCCTATCGCGCCACCCGAGAATTATTGAAACTCACTCAGACGCCACGAGAAACATCGACCATAAATCTTATGGAGCGCTTGTTCCCTGAGGAACCTAAAGCCTCAGATATCGGCGGCGGCCCTCAGATGTTTGAGAGGAAATAATGGATATGCGATTTTTCATCTTCATCGCCATTTTTTCAACCCTAAGTCTGTGCTCATTCGCATCTGCTGGATTTGGGGCTCAGGACATCTCCGACGACCAAGTCATTCAAGAAATGAAAACGTATCTCACCCATTTAAATGGAGACAATCAGGATGGGACTGAAGAACAACTGGCCTTTCTGATGAAAATAAAAAATCTTTGGAATATTCCGGAGTTTAGAGAATTAAGAGCCATGCCGCTTGATGATATCCTGA
>CAZDSE010000345.1:0-1870 GCA_964507905.1 uncultured bacterium
AAACATTCTGATCCCTGCCGATATAGGGCGAGTTTCTTCCATTAAAACAGGCCAACTGCAAAAGCCCATGCTTCCAAAACTCAGGAAATTTCGAACATTGAATTCGAACCGCATTGGCAAAGGTGATGGGATGTGTAAAATCGAGCCAGCCAACATTGTCACTCACGGGCCGGTCAAATGTAGTTTCATATATTATGTCATAGTATAAAAAATGACTCGCATTCGAATATAAGAGCACTCGATATAGAGACTCCTCTGAATACGTTTTCACAGTTTCAGTCACCCATTTCATAGAGATATGAATTGATTTCCCAAAGAGTTCACTTTGAGAAATGTTCTCAATTTCTGTAGGTAAAAACTCCCTGGAACCCTTCACTTTGGGATATTCTTTCAAAAATGCCGGATATTCCTTAAATTCCGGCAACAGGTCTTCTCGCGTGGCCAAGCATATCGATCGCACGAGTGCCAAAAGTAAAAACTTTTCAATATCTTCCCCCAATAACTCAATCAATCGATGGGTGGATTTTACATAAATTAAACTATGCCCAAAATCATTGTAATGCATGAGGGCCGCATGAGTCAGCGCACGTTCCAGATCTTTAAAATGCATTCCAGCATTCAATGCCCCCAGGATCATGCCCACAGCAGATTCTTCATCTTCATTTTCGATAGCATCCAAAAATTTTTCATAAATAAAAATAGCTTTTTGAGTTGGATAGGGACGATTTTTTTGTCCAAATACATCTTTGGACATATGGTCCATGATTTCCATGAGACAAATGAGTTGATTTTCAATGTTTCCGATATTTTCAAAATAAAGTCTTAGCCACTCAGACGCAGCGGCATATGAATGCCCCATTCCATCTTTGAGTTTGTCATGAGACCATTCAATGGATTTTTTCACTGCAATGAGCGGATCAATGTCATTAAAATGAAGTCTCGCCAATTCCCGAGACATACGTCCATATTTGCTTTTATCAAAAGCCGTTTTAAGATCGGTTAGAATCGAGTGCGTCACTTCTTCTTTGGACGGCACTGTCAAATCCACCCAAATGAAACCATCTTCTGATTTTGTGGGATAGGATTTGACATTGTCTCCGCCCGTTAAACATTTCCCAGATGCGAGATCAAATTTCCAATTATGCCAGTTGCATGTCACTTCTTGCTTATCATCCAATAATTTCCCTTCATATAATGGATAGCCTTGATGCGGGCAGCGATTGTCGATGGCAAATATGCTTGATCCCATCTGAAATAGAACAATTTGTTTGGGGCCTATCTTACAGAGAGCCCTCTTTTTTTCTTCCAAATCTGAAATCGATACTGCTTTTTCCCAGGACATGGTTCATAAATTAACATATTTTAAAAAATGAATCTAAAGTTTATTTGGAACCAACCGATACGTACATATCACTTAACGCAGTAACTCATACGAAAGGAGAAAATAACGTATGAAAACATTAAACTATCAACAATTCCTGAAAATGTTCGAGCCAGGAAAAAACCATCCCATCATTGTGAATACTCTTCCAAAAGAAGATTATTTAAAAGCACACATTCCGGGATCCATTAACGTTCCTGCAGAACTAATCACCAAAAAAGCCCCAGAACTTTTTTCCAAACATGATTGGGTTGTTGTCTATTGCGCCAATACCCAGTGCGAAGCCAGCCATGAAGCGGCTGAAGGCTTGGAAAAATTGGGATATACCAACGTATATCGCTTTGTCGGCGGACTCGAAGAATGGCAGCAAAACAATAAATACATCTGCGCTGAGACCCCTTGGGTTTAAGACTCCAAAAAGAACTGCTGCTTAATTTATTTTAAAAAGGTGAATGGCACTTTTAAAAGGGTGTCAGTCATTTTTTTTTT
>CAZDSE010000346.1:0-1869 GCA_964507905.1 uncultured bacterium
TTCGCCAAGAGTGGCAGCGCGTTTTGATCCCACTTAAAAAAGATTTTTATAAAAATATTAATTTTAAAAAATTGGCTGGACTTACCATTAACGTTCGAGACGAATCAAAAGGGACGATGTATATTGATGATATCACGTTCCAAGCAACTGCGGATAGTGTTTCGGGCCAACCTTCTAATGATGGAGTCCTGGGCGATCATCCCGAAGACCTAGCAAATCGCAGTCAAGGGATGATCATCCCGGTCTCTGATAAAAAAGGTCAGGAGCAACGCACTCTTCGCAAGGCCATTTGGATTTGGCATACCGAGCGAATCTTAAAAAACAAGTCGGCACAAAAAGAATTTCTTAAGTTCTGTGAGCGACAAAAAATAGATATGGTTTTTTTTCAAATTCAGTATCAGCTTAAAAAGAAAAGTGACGGACATTACGACTGCACATTAAAATTTGAACCCGAGTTAAGAGCGTTTATTTCGAATGCAACAAAATACAAGGTCGATATTCATGCATTGGATGGGTTTAGTCGATTCGCGCTGAAACCCTGGCATGACAAAGTCTATGCGCAAATTCGAGCGTTGATTGAATACAATAAAAAAGTTAGGCCCGATGAGCAGTTTAGAGGCATTCACCATGACAATGAGCCCTATTTGATTCCGTCATATTGGGGAGTCATTCTAGAAGATGTGATGCTTCAGTATTTGGAGCTTTGCGAAAAATCCCAAAAATTGGTGACGGATTCGGGTCTATCTAATTTTGTTTTTGGTGTGGATATCCCATTTTGGTATGAAGAGGCCAATTTTGATTTCATCGTACCGGTCGATGTGGTTTGGAAGGGAACCAAACAACCTGCGAGCTATCACATCATTGATATTGTCGATAATGTGGGAATTATGGATTATCGAACCAAAGCATATGGGGCAGATGGGACGTTGGTTCATGGAAGAGATGAGATCTATTACGCCAATAAAGTGGGGAAAAAAGTATTGATCGGGATTGAAACCTATCCTTTGCCTCATGAGATTTTTGCCGTATTTCGAAATAGCTATTTGGCAGAACTCACGAATCTAAAGGAAAAAATAGAGCTTAACCCAAGACAAATGTTTATGGCCGTAAATCAGTATCAAGATTTGGGGATTTTATATTTCAGACGATTTCGTGAAGATTTGAAGGATACGCCAGAAAAAATTGCAAAAGAAATATTTGATCTTAAAATCAAGAAAAAGAAAACCATTTATCGATCTGATATCTCTGTGGATGTTTTATCTTCGAAGCTTTCATTTGCCGGAATGGATAAGGAATACTTCGAAGAAATCTACAATGACACTCAAAATTATTTCATGAAGGATCCCAGCTTCTGGGGCATGGCCGTCCATTATTATGAGACATATAAGGAATTGGTGGAGAAGTAATCTGATCTTTATTTAAGTTTGTAAATGGTTGCTTTTCCCTTTCCCAGCCGCTCAATCAAGCCCATATTTATCAATCGGTTAAAATCCTGATTGCGAGTCGGCTTGGCTCTTTCCGTAAGTGTAGAATAAATTTTATCGGTAATAAAATCATGGGATTTGAGGTAATCCAGAATTGTTTGATGGTGTTCTCTTAAAATGGTTTTTGGAGTAACGCTTTTTTCTTCCAAAATACCGGAAACACGCAAAAGTTCGTCAATAATTCCATCTGTAAAGTATTCAAGCCACAACGTAAAATTAACATTCTGAAAAATATCATAATAATTCCCGTGAACCCCCACATTTTCAAAATATTTTGAAACATTCTGATTATAATAATTTTCGAAACTGAAGAGATTAAACGTATTTAATCCCATTGCAGATAAAAGAACCTTTGTGGCCAGTCTGACCGTTCTGCCATTTCCAT
>CAZDSE010000347.1:0-1860 GCA_964507905.1 uncultured bacterium
TGGGGTAACTTACAAATTCACGGTCCAGAGCCGTGACCAATGCGTTAAATGCTTTTTCATTTCCCTTGTAATCATTGCCCAGTTGATAAGCGGCGTACCCTCTTACTGCATCATCTTTCCAATTATCCAGATTTGAAATGATACTATCTAATCTTTGATCTGCTTCATCATCTGCCCAACTGGCAGATGGGGATACGCTTATGGTGAGTAAAATGATAGCGAATAGATTTTTCAATTTCATACGATACCTCCCTTAAGTTTCTTACAAAAAAATTCTTCGCGCTCAGAATGACAATTTTTTACCCGCCATTACCACAGCTTAGTCACCGTTTGTACAATCTTAAAACTAAGCATTGCCAACGTCTCTTGTGACATCAGCACTTGCGGCTTAAATATTTTTTGAGCATTGACGACTTCCGTGTCAGTGGGTTTTTTCCAAATCACATCCACCCACGGACCCCATCGTTCTCCTTCCCAATCTTTGTAATACCAATTATTTTCCTTGAGACTTAAAATATTTAAGGTATCAGGATCGTTGGAATCCAAAACATAGAAATCTTTTACCTGCTCATTAGTCGATAAGTTGTGTTTAAATCCTATAATCGTTATTTGATGTGCCGTTTTTTCAGTTTTGATGGCCACACTGACTGGGATGCCCTCTAAAATATAATGTTCAAACAGTTGGGCTTCTTGCGTGAGATATGAAGTGCCTTGAATACTCAATTCTGCGGCCCGATTTCCAACCAGTCTATAATATTCAAAGTTACTTTGTGAATTCTGGATGACATTAATGACTATTTTTAGTGGATTCTCCTTTTTTCTCCATTCATCTTCCATCGTATCCATGAAGTGATCCAAAGAATAAAATCCCCGAATGACTTGAACAGAATGATTATAATATGCGCGGAGAAGTTTGTCCTGAATGGAAGCATCCGATTCTCTTCGGCCATGTATAAATTTAATTTTGGTGAGCAGCGTATAATTGATCCGGTCGATTCCATAGCAAGATCCCTTGGGGGAAAAGACCGTTCCATAGTTTTCAAATGATAATAGAGAAAGAAGTTGAGAGTCATTTAAGGTAATGACGACGACTTCATTTGGCTTTGGAACGGGCATGTCGTATGCAAAGCCAGCGAGACTGATAAAAAGTGCCAATACAGAAAATATGAACTTTCTCATGCGAGATTTGAACTTAGCAAATGGCGTGCCAAGGTGCGCGTTTATAACATATTGAAAATATTGATATTATTTTATGTTTGATTTTGCGTTGATGATAAATCTGTTAACAACTCCTATAAAAATTACAAAATTTTTGGCAATTTGCCGATAAGCATACAGATGGGGGAAATAAAGATGCAAACCAATCTCACACAGAAACTATATAAAATGATGGACACATTGGCGCTGATCAATTCGATGTTGGACTTGGATAGTCTATTGCAGCTCATTATGAAATCAATCAAAGACGTCATGGAAGCGGAGGCGAGCTCGCTCATGCTATTGGATCCGAATACCAATGAACTTTATTTTTCGACTGTGGAGGGGGGAAGCACCCAGGTCAAAGAAATTCGTATCAAGGCGTCTCAAGGGATTGCGGGACATGTGATGCAAACTGGAAAGCCTTTGATTGTGAATGATGTTAGTCGCTCAGAATTTTTCTTAAAATCAGTAGATCAAAAAACCGCATTTAAAACAAAATCGATCATTTGTGTCCCGCTTATTTCCAGAAATAAAACGGTCGGAGTTTTAGAAGCACTCAATAAACTGAATAGCTCGGGATTTTCTGAAGAAGATCTGATGTTATTTACTGCATTTTCCAATCAAGTGACTGTCGCCATCGAAGATGCCAAATTATACAAC
>CAZDSE010000348.1:0-1848 GCA_964507905.1 uncultured bacterium
GGCACGGGTTGCGCAACATCCGAAGTATGCTTCTTAGTTGTTTTTCGAATCGCTGAACTTATATCTTGTGCCAAACTCAATGCATCCAGCGCTTCATCTCCAGAAACCAATGGCTTTTTTCGTGTTCGAATACTGTGAATAAAGGCTTTCAGCTCTTCTTCTAAGATGTCCTTTCTGTCCAAAGAAATAATTTGTGGTTCAATTGCAGGTTATTTTTCTCCCGGATGCATTACTTTTCTAAAAACTTCGACGGATGATTTTAAAAAATCACACGACACATAACAATCCGGCTGAAACACACGAATTTTTCTAAGAGACGTCAGCGACACTCGGCTCGCCGTCACATTCGCCACACATCCGCTTTGAAATTGTAGCCGAACATTGGCAATATCCACCAAGGGTGAAATCACAGAAACGCCAACCGCATCAATACGACTTATTTTCGATTTCACAAAATTAAGAATAATATCCAAATCATGAATCATGAGATCCAAGACCACATCCACTTCCGTCCCCCTTGAAACGAATGAATGAAGCCTGTGACATTCAATAAAAAGTGGCTTTGTCAAAATATCAGATACCGTCTGAAGTGCTGGATTAAATCGCTCCAAATGTCCAACTTGCAAAATACGTCCTCTGTCTTTTGCAATTTGAACCAATTCTTTTGCCTCACTGACTTTGTGAGTAATGGGCTTTTCAATGAGGACATCTACTTGGGCCAGTAACGCATCTTTTGCAATTTGATAGTGCTCATCTGTCGGGACAACAATGCTGATCGCATCTACTTGATTTAAAATATCTCGGTAATCCGAATAGGCATTCGTTCGATATTTCTCAGAAATTTCTTTCGCTCTTTGAAAATTGGAGTCAATAACCCCAATGAGCTCTACATCTGAAAATCGTGAATACTTTTCAGTGTGAAAGTTCCCGAGATACCCAACGCCGATTACGGCTATTTTCAGTTTCTGGGACACTGGTGCTTTCTCTTCCTACAATTCCTTGCTTTGAGGTTTCAATGAACTCAAGCAATTCTCTCACTTGGGGGGTTTCGATAAAGCCATCTTTGACTTTTTGAATGGCCTCACTAAAAATTAAATCACTTAAATATAAAATTTTATATACTTCCTTTAAAACACGAATCACATCATCTGTGAGTCCATGGCGTTTGAGCCCAATAGAATTAATCCCCTTAATAATCGTTGGAAATGCTCCAATGGCCAAACAATACGGAGGCACATCTTTGTTTAAGCCCGAACATCCCCCAATATAGGCATATCGACCCACTCGACAAAATTGACTGACCCCAACGAGTCCTCCAATAATCGCATGATCTTGAATCTCCACATGCCCGGCTAAGGCCACATTATTCGCCATCACCACATGATTTCCCACCACACAATCATGGGCCACATGGGCATAGGCCATGATCAAATTGTCACTTCCAATTTTCGTCACTCCACCCCCATGTTCCGTACCCCGGTTTAATGTCACTGATTCGCGAAATGTATTTCGATCCCCAATGATCAGCCTTGAATTTTCTCCTTTAAACTTAAGATCCTGAGGTTCACAACCAATTGATGAAAATGGATAAATTTTATTGTGATCTCCCACCGTCGTATGACTTTTGATGTTGGCATGGGGACCCATGATATTCAATTTCCCAATTTTAAGTTCAGGTCCTTCCAATACAGAGTGAGAACGAACCACCGTTCCCTCGCCAATATCGACGCCTTCCCCAATCACCACATAGGGGCCAATCTCACATGACGGATCGATCTTGGCTTTTGGATGAATGACGGCGGTTGGATGAATCATGAGTTCTTCCGTTTCTGCTTGGGTGTTAAAATG
>CAZDSE010000349.1:0-1842 GCA_964507905.1 uncultured bacterium
TGCCGACAATCATCGGATGGAAATGGATATCCCGTCTGCTGAAATTATTACAATTTATCAAAAAATCGTACGGCGGTTCCCTATTCAGAAGAGTGAATAATGAATACTTTCTTCATCTTATAAAGCGATGCTGAGAACATACTTTTATAATGCTTCTATGAAACAGTCAACGAAGCAGTCAACTTGCCATATGATTAACTCGTGACATAAGAATTTACACTTTGCTATAATTCGATCATGTTATTTAAGCACGTATGCCTCGAAGCATGGAGTTATACCGTTCCTGAGACAATTTTAACCTCAAGCCAAATAGAAGAGCGCCTAAACCCTCTGGCACAAAAACTGTCTTTGCCTTCAGGGTTTTTTGAGATTTTTACTGGAATTAAAGAAAGACGCATTTGGGACGATGCCTTACTTCCAAGTGACATTGGCACAAAGACTGCTCAAAAATGTTTGGAGCAAAATAAATTAAAGCCAGCCGATATAGACTGCCTCATTCATGGATCCGTATCACGCGATTATTTGGAGCCGGCCACTGCCGGCGCCATTCATCGCAATTTGGGGTTGTCTTCATCGGCTATGTATTTCGATCTTTCAAATGCATGTTTGGGACTATTAAATGCATTGTTCATCATGGCCAATTTTATTGAAAATGGGAATATCAAAAGAGGATTGGTTGTCGGAACAGAATCTCCGGGACATATGATTGACGTGATTATCAATAAACTGCTCTCGTTAAAAAATCCCACTTTACCTGAAGCGTCTCTTTATCTGCCCTCACTCACGTTGGGGGGAGGATCCGCAGCCATTCTTTTAACGCATGATTCTATTTCTCAGTCGCGGCATAAACTGTTGGGAGGTCTCTCAAAAACCGCATCCCAATTTAATGAACTGTGCCAAGCGTATCCAGATACGGGCTTAAAACATCCGGTCGATAATTTGTTTATGAAAACCGAAGCTGCCAAGCTCATGCTCGAGGCAACAAAGCTTGCCAAAACAACGTGGGGTGAATTTTTAGATCATCTGAAATGGAACTTAGACGATGTCGCCCATATCTTTTCTCACCAAGTGGGACGTATGCCCCGAGAGGAAATGATTAAGGCGTTGGGTGTTTCTTCCAACAAAGATTTTTGCACCTATGAAAAATTTGGAAACATGGGATCATGTGCCCTTCCCATCACGATGGCCATGGGAATCGAACATCGCAAACCGAAACCCAAAGACAAGATATCACTCATGGGATTTGGCAGTGGAATTAATTGTCTTTTCTTAGGTATCGAATGGTAAATATAGAATCTTTTCGGCATTTGTATCCTTTCAAGTCGAATTTTCTTCAGATCGGTGAATACAAATATCATTATATTGACGAGGGACAAGGGGAAGTGCTTCTCATGCTCCACGGAAATCCCACGTGGTCTTTTTATTACAGAAATTTAATTTTATATTTTTCCAAAAAATATCGTGTCATTGCTCCAGACCACATGGGCTGTGGATTATCGGACAAACCACAGAAATATCCCTATACTCTTTCGACCCATATCAAAAATTTGGAACGCTTGATTGAGAATTTGAAACTGACCCATATCACACTTGTGGTTCATGACTGGGGCGGACCTATCGGATTTGGCGCAGCCATTGAGCATCCGGAACTTTTCAAACGATTTGTTATATTTAACAGTGCTGCATTTTTAAATAGTGAATACGATCTTCAAATGCCAAATCGGATCCGAATTTGTAAATATCCGGGCATTGGTCAACTTGCCATTCGGGTATTTAACAGTTTTGCCAGAGGCGGCCTGTGGATGGCGGCCACACATAAAGAAAATTTATCGAGAGATGTGA
>CAZDSE010000350.1:0-1839 GCA_964507905.1 uncultured bacterium
GCTACTTTTTGAGGATCAGAATCAATGGCGATAATCTGAGCTTCGCCTTTCGACAAAGTATCCACCAAATTCTTGCCAAAATCTCCAAGACCAATAATTGCAAATTGTTTCATATTTTCCTTCCTTTCATATTAACCCACCAAATAATGTTCTTCCGGGTATTGAATGATTTCTTCTTCTTTCTCTCGTTGTGACAGTGCCACCACAAACGCCACCGGTCCCACCCTTCCGATAAACATGAGCAAAATGACAATCCATTTTGCAAAATCACTGAGTTGGGCAGTGATCCCCATGGAAAGTCCCACGGTATTAAATGCCGATATGGCTTCAAACACCGTCTGAATAAATGGGAAATTGTCGTGCATTAAAATAAATAAAGCACAAAACGTGGTGATGATGGCAGAAAAAAATGTAACGGCAATGGCTTTGTGAATCGTGGTCTCTGAGACTGTTCTTTCGAATAGAACGACTTTATTTTTGGCGCGAACGGTACTGGTAAGCAATGACATCAGCACACCCAAGGTATTGACCTTGATCCCTCCTGCGGTGGATCCAGATGCGCCTCCCACGACCATGAGCATGATAATAATCATGAGCGTTGCGGGACTTAATAATCCGATGTCGATCGTATTAAAGCCGGCTGTTCGGGGGGTAACCGCCTGAAAAAAAGCATGTAATATTTTAAAAGGCTGTGAAAATTCCGATAATTCCCCATTAAGTTCTGTAAAATAAATAAGTCCGGTTCCTATCATGATCAATCCAGCGGTGATGGATAAAACCACTTTTGTTTGAGATGTGAGATGATGAATTCGTCTATGAGTTTTGAGGGTCTCTCGGGTGTATTTATATAAATCGGCAATGACCAAAAACCCGATGCCTCCCAATATAATCAGAAAAGCCATGGTTAATATGACAACGGGATCTTTTTGAAACTTCATGAGACCTTCTGGAAATAAAGATAATCCGGCATTACAGAATCCAGATACCGAATGGAAGATTGCATAATACAGAGATGTTTCCCAGTTTTGGAATAGTGGATAAAATCGCCACGTTAAAATAGCAGCGCCCAGGCCTTCGCACAAAAAAGCATAAAGAATAATTTGTTTTAATAGCCCATAGAGTTGATGTTGTGATTTAAGTTCAATGGATTCGGACATAATCTTTCGACCTTCAATCCCAAAACTCCCCATCAGCAATAGGGCCATAAAGGCACTCATCGTCATAATGCCCAAGCCGCCGACTTGCATGAGAAAAATTAAAATCCACTGGCCTCTTAACGTAAAATCCAATGCAGGTTGGAGAGTGACAAGCCCTGTGACACAGGTGGCAGAGGTTGACATAAATAAGGCATTGATGATTGAAATGGGTTTGGGAGTGGATTGGGGCAAAAGAAGAAGAAGTCCGCCGAATAAAATTAAAAGGGCAAACCCACCGACCAGTAGCTGAACGGGTTTAATTTTTAATCCCAGAAGTATTTTATTAAATTCCTTAAATTGGATCAGCACATTCATGATGAGAACGATTCTCAGAAGAATGAGATAGCTCACATGGGGGGTGATCAAAATCGTTGGATCCAAAGGAAGCGCCAGTTCAACATAATGGGCATAGAAGACATATGCAGAAACGATGAGAAGGAGATTGGTAAATATAACATCTGTAAACTCATCTCCCAAAAAATAGGCTTTGGGTGACGCCAGTATAAATTTAATAAGGAGCTCTATGAGTGAAACAGACAAAACAAAAATATTAAAATAACCCAAAATCAATCGCGTGACGTGGTCCAAATAAAATCCATTTTCCACAATTAAGGTAAAAAGATAGGTCACCGCCACAAAGAAT
>CAZDSE010000351.1:0-295 GCA_964507905.1 uncultured bacterium
TAAATACTATAGTCCGTTTAAATCGAGTCGCGGCCTGCGAGGAGATCTCAGTTTGAATGAGTTTTTGAATGAAACCAATGATAGAATTTATTTGCCATTCATTAAACATGGCCTGTTACAACCCCTTGAAATGATGACGGCATATCTTTGGCCCAAAACCGAAAGAACTGCCAATGTGGCCGTCAGCAATCGTTTTTTGGATGAATTGCATCTCTTGAGACAGCGTGTAGACGAGGCGCAAACCAATCCGAGCCTTCTCATCCAAATCAAATCAAAGTTACTCGAATTTATTGGA
>CAZDSE010000351.1:305-1797 GCA_964507905.1 uncultured bacterium
GCCATTCAAGATGGGTCACTTCAAGTCAATGACAACCGAAAATAGTATTATTCTTTCAATCTTACTATTTACTGCCAGCCCCTCCTTTGCCCAGATTGAATTCTCTGACTTCCTATTCCCACTCGACAAGGCGTCATATTTTGGATGGCGGGGGTTTAAAGAGGAGATGCCAAATTTATATAAGAAGGCAAAGACCATTACATCCCCAGATGGCAAAAGTAGTTTTTTATACGATACCAGCGGAGCGATGCAGCTTCGAATAGATATCGATGCCATGCTTAACAATGATAAGTCTTCACGAACAGTTATTTTTAGATTCAAATTTCAAAATTCCAATGAGCTTAAATTACAGATTATAACCCAAGGAAAGGAATTATCACTTCCCACGATTGAATCCTTGCGAATGGGAAATCTTCCCTTTTACCCAGAAAATGACAATGAAACCCAAACAGAAATTTCTTTTTATGAATCGTTTAAAATAAATTTTCTAATTACCATTAAAAAAGATCCCCATGGAAATATAAAGGCCGACTTTTATGCACAAAATGGATCTCAGCACTTTCTCTCCTATCATGAAATAAATTCTCAAAATTATCGAGAGTTTACATATACCCTGTTGGCAGACGACCTATTTGGACCTCGAAAGACGCTCAAAGTGACGAAATTTAAAACAGATGAGATGGTCCTTGGCACGGAAAATTATTTTATCAATGAGCAGTCCGTCACCGCCGAAGAGTATATCGAAACTTTTTCAGACAATGGCGATTCCTACAGTTTACAGGATTTTATTTTTGGAATGTGGCAAAATGCATTCCGACAATTGGTTCAAAGTGTGCGGTTTTAACTATGGTCCGCCACTCTGGATTTGAATCTGTTTGCGAATGCCTCTCTCCAAGGTCGATTCATATGTTTCCTGTCTATAAGACTCATAATTGACATCGTCCATATCCGCTGGCGTAAAATATTGATCCACTTTTACTTCTTCTACCGAATATGTCCCTGTCTCATATCCCGGGGGCAGTTCTACTGGAATCACATGATAGGTTCTTCCATTGATCACTTCAGTTTCCATATTTTCATTTTCCATATATCTCAACTCACCAGGTCCAGTATGTGATCCTTTATTGGCAGCTCCGGTATATCGCTTCCCAGTGGGTGATACCAAGTTAACCCTAATCGATTGTGTGTCGGATTGATCGCTCAATCCATCGACTGGAACTTTTACCCTGATGACGGGCAATGATTCTTTTGATTGTTGATCTTGTTTCTGACGTACATCAATTTCCATCGCATTCACATCAATCCGAGGAGATGGCACTGTCTGACGTGGCACAATCCGAACAGATAAATTTTCTTGATCTAGCAACCAATAACTTGAAAACTCTTCTCTCTTAAATTCCTTCGTCTCTCTGAGATTAAAATTAACTTGTCTCAAGTGTAATGTGTCGGCATTAAGATAATCTGAAAATTTGACATCGAAGATGATCTCCGG
>CAZDSE010000352.1:0-1797 GCA_964507905.1 uncultured bacterium
CCACGGGTGAAGGTCTCACCTCAGCAAAACATTTCACCAAAGAGTTGCGCTGCGTTTTAAAAGACAGATTTAGAATTATATAAGATAATTTTATGAAACAACCTGCGATTGGACTTGTGGAATTAGAAAGCATTGCCCGAGGGCTTTGGGTGTCGGACGCGATGATGAAAAAAGCCCCCGTTGATCTTCTATTGTCTCAAACAGTCTCTCCGGGGAAATATTTGGTCATGGTTTCTGGCGATGTGGCCAGTGTTCAAGAGTCCACAAAGATTGGAATTCAACTTTCAGAAGACAGCATCCTTGATTCGCTTTTTATTCCAAATATTCATGAACAAGTAATTCCTGGGATTCAAAAGAAATTTACCAAGGCAAAATTGGAAGCGGTCGGTATTGTCGAATCCAAATCCGTTGCCTCTACGATTTTGTCTCTAGATCAGGCATTAAAAGCAGCCCATGTGACGCTTCTCGATATTCGGCTGGGTCAAGGGTTGGGGGGAAAAGGATATTTTGTTCTGACAGGAGATTTAAGTGAAGTCGAAGCATCGGTGGCCGCTGCTTCACGAGTGTTAGAAGATGGTCAAAAACAACTTAAAACTGAAATTATTGCCCGACCCCATGAAGATTTTAAATTGAGGTTAGAATTATGAATTTGGGAAAAGTCACAGGCGTGGTCGTGGCCACACAAAAACATAACACACTCAAATCTCCCATCCTCTATGTCCTAGAACCACAGGATGAAAGACAACAAAAAATTGGAGAGCCTTTAATCGCAGCAGACACCGTTGGGTCGAGGGTGGGCGATCAAGTGATTTGGGTGGCCTCTCGTGAAGCGGCGCTCTCCATGCCAGAAACATTTACTCCGGTCGATGCGGCGATTATTGGAATAGTGGATGAGGTGCAGTTGTGATTCCTGCGAAAGTCATTTGTCCCGTCATTGCCACCATTAAACATCCTTTATTAAAGGGGCGAGCGATCTTTGTTGTTCAGCCGTTAGACAAAGATCAAAAACCAAAGGGAAAATCATTTGTGGCGCTGGATTCCGTTCAGGCCCGACCAGGAGATGTTGTCCTTGTGACCCGAGAAGGAAACTCTTGTCGCCAAATTTTAAAAGACGAACTGGCACCTGTGAATGCCTTAATCACAGGAATCGTGGACAGCATTGATTGAAACCCATATTAATGATATAAACCTCATATGAATTTTAGAAACACCAGTCATTTATTACAGATAAAGCGCCTAAAGAATATCTTCTTTGTCATCTCTATTTTTTTAGCATCACCTGTCTTCTCAGCTTCTATTCAAGTTTTAAAACTTAAGTCCATTGACAGTGAGCTGCGCAAGTTTACTGAACTCTCAGGCATGACATCCAATTTTAGAGCCTTAGCCCCCGCCAATTCTTTGGGAATCTTTGGGTTTAGACCCGGGATTGAGTTAACAACCATTCCAGAAAATGCATTTCAAGTATTTGAAAGTCGAATCGAACTTCCTTCTTTTTATCCAAGAGTGAATATTGCCAAAGGAGTAACGCCCAATGTGGATCTAGAAGGGTCGGCACTCGTTCCTGCTCTTTTTCAAGATCAATTCAATCTGCCAGAAGAAGTAAAAGGACTTCTTTTATTTGGCTTTGGCGGAAAATATACCATGCTGACAGAATCCGAATTTCCCGTATCTCTCGCCGCGCGTGTGACCTATACGCGACTCCATCTGGATTTCTTTGATTCGGATATCTTTGGAGCCGATGTTTCGGTGAGTCGGGCCGTGAAGCTCCCTTTGGTGTCTCTCACACTGACTCTCTAT
>CAZDSE010000353.1:0-998 GCA_964507905.1 uncultured bacterium
CACTGATTTTTTCAAGGTCAATTCTTCCTCCAGGTGGGCTTATCAATGTTGCCTTGGAACTGGAAGGGTATTCCGAAGAGAGAGCCAAGCTTTTAACCCGAAATATTTATTATAATCTGAAACGGATATTTGAAATCGCAGAAGCGGAACATATTTTGCCTTGTATGGCGGCTGACAAATTGGCCGAGGAAAGAATCCAAAAAGTCGCACAAATCAAACGCCCGCGGTTTTATTCGAAATAATTTTTAAATAGGAGTAGCCGGATTTGCACAAATTTATACCATCGCCGGCGATGGTATAAAAATAGGCAAATGTTCATAGAAAGAGAAAAAAATAAAAAAAGATCCTTAGAAATCTTTTTTTATTTTTTTTTCGATTCTACTTTTATTAACTGATTCAGTACATACGTTCTTATGTTCTTCGGAGTCTCATGTTTTAGTCTGGACATATTTTCTGTAAGTACATGCATCGGTTTTTTGCATTGGGGACACTGAGAAATATTTTGCTTCATGGGAATGATTTTGGATGCAAAGCACTTGTCGCATCGAACCACTTTTTTTGCTCCGGAGGGTTTGCCGCGTTTGGCGATGGGTTTTCCTTCGATTTCCACTATATCCATTGAAAAATTAATGACCGGTGCATTTGAGATGGAGGTTCCAATTCCAAATCCATCGACATGTTGCGCCAGTGTTTGCACATCGGCTTCGTCTAATCCGCCGCTTACAATGATCTTTACATCTTTAAATCCTCGGTAGTCGAGTTCCCATCGGACTTCTTCGATAATATCGATCATATTTCCTTTTCGTGAGGACGGAGTATCCAAACGAACTCCAAATAAATGTTTCTTTAAAGCATGAATGGCTTTGAGTGATCCGAATTTTTCGTCAGAAATGGTATCAATGAGTGCCACTCGCTTCACAGACTTTGGCATCATTTTATGAAAAAGTTTATAGGCCTTTTCTTCATCTCCAACTACGAGTATCAGCGCATGGGGCATG
>CAZDSE010000353.1:1008-1792 GCA_964507905.1 uncultured bacterium
TCAATCCCCAGGATCTTTGCACTTTGAACGACGGAAACCCCATCGCATCCCCCGATATAGGCGTTGCGCTCGATCATGGGCGCCAAAACGGGGTGCATCCGTCGGGCCCCGAAACTTAAAATGGTATGGTGTGGGGCGAGTTGTCTCAACCTCGCCGCTTTTGTGGCGATTCCAGATGCCTGGCACATGAGTCCCAGAAGGGCGGTTTCATAAAGACAAAAATCCACGTATCTTCCTTCGACGGAAAGTACCGGTTCACCGGATCGGAAGAGGGTTCCCTCAGGAAGAAGTGTCGCTTTTACGGGGAGCTCTTTTAAGAGAGGTAAAAATTCTTCGACGCCAGCAAAAATCCCCCACGGGTACTGAAGATTTTTTGCGCAAAACTCTGCTTTGACGCGTTTTCGAATATGTTGCTTTTGAAGAATTTCTTTCGTGCGATAGAAATATATATCTGAAGTTAAGCCTTTTAAGACATCTTCAAACGTTGCGGTTTGAAACATGTGAATTTTACTTTCGTTGGTACGGCTTTAATACGTTGGTCATTTGTTTTAATGCAAACTCATGTCCTTCTTTTGTTAGACCTGCCACACAATCTGGTGGAACGGCGATGTCATAGCCTCTCGAGAGCGCATCAACGGCTGTGTAGAGGACGCAAATCTCAGTGCATACGCCTGTCAAAATGAGTTCATTCGGTTGCATGGTCTTCAGAAAATCATCCAATTTTGTCTGATAAAAAGCGGAATACGTGATTTTATGAATCACCGTATCATTTTTTGCTGGCTTT
>CAZDSE010000354.1:0-1786 GCA_964507905.1 uncultured bacterium
GTTTATTAAAGTATTATCTGATGAATTAAATATGAATCTTGTTGTCGCGGGTGGCAGGACCCGCGACACACGATCCGGTTGTTCAATTCACATAGAATCTTTTAAGAAACTGCCCATGGCTCTGCAACGGCAAATCATTAAAAACACATTAGATCGATTCTCTAGTCGGAGGAACTATTCATATGGCCATATTGAAGACAGTCGGAAGCTATTTTATAATCCGAGTTCTCATAAAAAATTAATGTTGCCAGAGGGCATCGTGGCTGAAAAATTAAAAAAAGCGGTTTTCTTCAGTCAAATCATATGATAAGATTTTAATATATCGTTTGGGGGGAAATAAACATTGAAACAATCGCATAAAACGTTTGCCCTATGGGCAGTGATGATCTTAATTTTCATTAGTGTGCTGCATCGATTCTATCAGCCACAACCATTTGAACATTCAATTCAATTCAATGAATTTATCAAGGATGTTGAAAGTAAAAATATCCAGGATGTGACATTTGCGCCAAGTAAAAATGAGATTTTTGGTAAATTTAAACCCACGTATAAAAATGGCGGTAAATTTAGAACGGTTGGAAATACCGGTGATGAAATTTTTAAAATTTGTAAAGACAATGGCTTGGTTCCCAATTATATCAATAGTGAACCTCCATTTTGGCAGCCGCTCTTATTGCAAGTCGGTCCAGCGCTTCTTTTAATCTTACTCATGGTCTTTTTTATTCGCCAAATGCAAGTGGGTGGCGGAAAGGCCATGTCTTTTGGAAAAAGCAGAGCGAGATTACTGACCGAGAATCAATAGAAAGTAACGTTTAAAGATGTGGCGGGGGTCGATGAGGCCAAAGAAGAGCTGAGAGAAATTATTGATTTCTTAAAGGATCCCAAAAAATTTACTCGCTTAGGTGGTCGAATTCCCAAAGGGGTATTATTGATGGGCCCTCCCGGAACCGGAAAGACACTTTTGGCCCGTGCAATTGCTGGGGAAGCAGGGGTTCCATTTTATAGCATCAGTGGATCTGATTTTGTGGAAATGTTTGTCGGGGTCGGTGCTTCTAGAGTTCGCGATCTTTTTGAACAAGGGAAAAAACATGCGCCCTGTATTATTTTTATAGACGAAATTGATGCTGTGGGACGCAATCGAGGAGCAGGCCTTGGCGGTGGTCATGATGAAAGAGAGCAAACCTTAAATCAACTCTTGGTCGAAATGGATGGATTTGAGTCCAATGAGGGAGTGATTTTAATTGCCGCAACGAATCGACCCGATGTATTGGACTCCGCACTCTTGCGACCTGGGCGATTTGATCGACGTGTGGTTGTTCCCATTCCAGATGTGAAAGGCAGAGAAGAAATTTTAAGGGTACATACCCGAAAGACACCCATGGCGCTAAATGTGGATCTTAAAGTGATTGCGAGAGGAACTCCCGGATTTTCGGGAGCGGATCTGGAAAACTTGGTCAATGAAGCCGCTTTGTTGGCATCCAGATCTACACAGGATAACTTAATGCAACCCAATTTTGAGGAAGCCAAAGATAAGGTTCTGATGGGGTCTGCCAGGCGTAGTTTGATTATGACCGAAGAGGACAAGAAAAATACGGCATATCACGAAGCGGGACATACTTTGGTGGCATGTTCTATTATTGGGACAGATCCGATTCATAAGGTGACGATTATCCCGCGAGGCCGGGCCTTGGGATTGACACAGCAATTGCCACAAGATGATCGTTATATGGTGACAAAGGAATATGCGGAAAATCAAATTTCAGTCATGATGGGTGGACGCATTGCA
>CAZDSE010000355.1:0-1781 GCA_964507905.1 uncultured bacterium
GACTGTCGAAGCCGTATCCAGATATTGAAAATTTAACTCCCGAAGATGTGATCATTCGGTGGGATTTGGAGCAAAGGACAGAACCCATTGCCTATATTATATCTAAAGACGTGCCTGAATCGTATCGAGATCTTGTGAAGAGTGCGATTGAGTCATGGAATGCGCCACTTCAAAAATTGCTCAATAAAACAAATGATGTTGTGACAGCGCGTGTTCAAAAGGATGACGAAGTGGTTGTCCCAGGGGATCTCCGGGTAAACTACGTATTTTGGGAGCGATCGCCATATAAAGGAATGTCGGGTTTGCATGCGTCGTTTCAAGTGGATCCCATTAGTGGAGAGATATTTCATTCAGATGTGTACATCGGCGGTGAAAAATTGATCCAGGTGCTAACCAAAGTGTATGCTTTGGATTATGAAGAGGAAGGTAAAGAAAAGAAGACATTTCAGATTTCCTTAAATGGTCGGGCATCTATTCCTGTTTGTAATCTCGAACCCAAGGGAAATTTTTCCCAAAGTATTTTACCCGTTTCGGTCACCAAAGATGAAGTGGGACATAATTTTGGATTGCGGCATAACTTCAAAGGAAGTCTCAGTGTCGACATTCAAAATCGAAAGGGCTCTCATTCGGTCATGGATTATATCGCAGATGATGTGGTGACATCTGGATTGGGGATGAGCGTTCCGGGTTCGTATGATCAGGAAGCGTTGAAATGGGCATATACAGGCGAAGGATCAGAGGATCTCTATCCTTTTTGTACGGATGAAGAAGTAAGTCTCATGAGTCCGTATTATGATCCATTGTGTCGTCAGTGGGATTTTGGCGCGAATCCACTCGTGGATTTTTATGAGCCGACACTTAGGGTATATCTCCCTCAGCTGTTCGAAGCCAAAGACTTGTTTGCGTACAAGTGGGCCAGATGGCATGTGCTATCCGGCATCAAGGGGGCATTACAATTTTTTCCGGAGCGAGCAACGGTTCAAGATCGCTTGAAGGCCAATCAAATGATCGCAGAACTTTTTCAAACGATTAGAACCCAGTATATGTCCCATGAGAAGGCGACGGTGGTTCTGGAAGCGGTGATTAAATTTTACTTTGAAATGGCTGGGAGCTACTCTCGATTTGATGGGGTGATTCAGCCAGTTTTGGTGGAGGCACTGCGAGAATTGGTTTTGGATTTTACCTCTGCTCAGCGAATTCCAGTGGAGTTAAAATTAAATGTGATTGATTCATTATCTAAATTTGGAAATAGTTCTCAAAAGTCGAATCAATTTAATGCATGGAATGGTCTCGTGTCCATTCGCGATGCATTGGCGACGAAAAAATCAGATCTTGGAGGATGGCGGCTGGGGCAACTGTCCAGACAAGAGCAATTTACATTGGAAGGTGTCAATCGCCTATTGGATCTGTCCGATGAACGCCTCAAACTCTTTTTTGGAGAACGCCGCGAAAACTAGAGAGATTGTGGTGTAATGGGGATCGCCATATCCGTTTCTACATGTTTTTTTGTTTGATCTAAGAACTGTTCCGACTCGGTCGAGCCACTGAGTGCCGTCGTCGATGATTCTCCTCCGGTAATGGACATGAGCACGCGGTCGAAATATCCCGTTCCCACTTCTCGTTGGTGCCGAACCGCCGTATATCCATTTTTTTCTTGTGCAAATTCCTCCTCTTGAATTTTGACATACGACGCCATGCCTGTTTCCTTATACGCTTGCGCCAATTCAAAGCTGTGAAGATTCAGTAAATGCCATCCGGCGAGTGTAATAAATTGATATTTA
>CAZDSE010000356.1:0-1779 GCA_964507905.1 uncultured bacterium
AAAGCGCTTTCCAGAAGTAAAAACCCATGACACGATTTGTGATGCCACCAAAGTAAGACAAGACGAAGCTGCCGAAACCGCAAAGCAAGTACAGTGCATGATCATTATAGGGGGAAAAGAAAGTTCCAATACCAAAAAGCTCACCAAAATTTGTAAAGACATCCAGCCCAATAGCCATGAAATTGAACACGAGAGAGAAATTGATTTTTCATGGTTTAAGGGTGTTGAAACTTTGGGTGTGACTGCCGGCGCCTCAACTCCCGTTCCTGTGATTCATCGCGTGTGTGAGTATATTGAAAAGGGTCTTCGTCATTGAACATTTCTGTCCGCATCCAACCCAATGCTTTCAAAAATGAAATCCTTCGAATGCCAGACGGCACACTTAAAATCAAACTCACCGCTCCCGCCATCGAAAACCGTGCCAATGAAGCCCTCATTAATTTTTTGTCAGAAAAATTGGATCTACCCAAAAAAGCCATTGTGATTATTCATGGGCTTCATTCGAGAAATAAGGTGATTGGTATTTCAGGTATCGAGAAAGAAATGGCATTGCGGCGATTGATTGGGTGTTGATGTTAAGATGACATCTTCTTTGTCATCCCCCGGCTTGACCGGGGGATCTCTACGTTTTAGAGCAATGATTCATATAAGTCTTTCCAATGAGGGTTGTCTTTTTCAATGAGTTCAACTTTCCAATTTCTATCCCACTTTTTAAGTCTTTTCTCTCTTTGAATTGCATTTTTAGGATCATTAAATATTTCATAATGAACAAGTTTATCTAGATGATATTTCTTGGTAAATCCGTCTACAAATTTATTCTTATGCTCATAAACTCTCTTGATAAGGTTTGATGTCACTCCTACATATAAAGTTCCATCTTTCTTATTCGTTAGGATATATGTGTAATACTGTTTCATATAAATATTTCTTCTTATAATTTTTTAGATCCCCCGGTCAAGCCGGGGGATGACGGACATTGCTACAATCTAAACTTATTCCCTTCAACCTCGTCTATCATAATGAATGGGAAGAATGTTTGTCATCATTGTGTCGGGTTTGATTTTGGTGGGGTGTAATCCGTTATTAAATTTTGGGGTGGTGGTGAAGGGGAAATTGTATCGATCGGGGCAGCCGGATCGAGAAGATTTGAAGTTCGTACATAGAAAACTAAAAATTCAAACCATCATCAATTTGACAGAATATGTGAAGGGATTTGAACGGGGGTTTGCATTCAAAAATGGGATACAGGTCATTCATATTCCCATGAATGCAGACAATCCACCTACGCAGGTTGAATTAGAAACGTATGTTAAAATTCTTTTGGATTCTAAAAATTATCCCATAGGGATCCATTGCCAAGGTGGTGCGGATCGTACGGGGATTATGGTTGCAATCTATCGGCTGGAATTTCAACATTGGACCAAAGACGATGCCTATTTTGAAATGTTGAGTTACCTTCATGTCCCGCCAGCGCATCCGAGGCTAAGTGAATATTTATACGGATATGGGAGATGGGCTCAGGATGACTTTTTAAGTTCGTCCACTTCCTTTTGAAGTTTTTTGATTGTGTCTTGCAATTCGGGAAGTTTTTTCCAGAGGGCGACTGTTCGAAAAAATTCCATAGACGGCATCGCTGGAAATCCGACCAGGGTTCCTCCATTGGGTGTGTCTGTAATGACTCCCGTTTGTGCGGCAATTTTGGTTTGAGAGTCGACATGGACGTGATCCCCCACTCCGGCCTGGCCTCCAATCATGGCACCTGCTCCAATGGCAGCACTG
>CAZDSE010000357.1:0-1766 GCA_964507905.1 uncultured bacterium
TCATCAAATTGGACTATATAATATGATCCGGTTGGATTAGAATGAACAATGGATTCTTCTGGAGAGAATTTGACGGAGGTATTTAACTTTTCTGTTTTGACAACCGCATTTTTAAAGAACAATGCCCGATTGGTACTGCCTTCACTTATGAGAGGAAGGAATAAAATTCCCATCATCCCCCAGAACACCCTGAAAATCATTTACGATACCTCCTAATTTTTTTTCGCAAATTTATTTCGCAAATTTTTAGCAAGTTTTTTTTAGATAGTTATTGTTTGCCTAAAACTTTGGGCCACCTCCTGTTTCAGAATTGAAATTATTTTCACAACGATAGGAATACCTATATCAAATTGGAACGAAGCGTCAAGGTATTTTTTTCAAAAATGATTCTTATTTATGAAAAACTGTTACGGGATGTTAACGAGATCCCCGCTTTCGCGGGGATGACAAAATTAAGTGCCGCTTTCACGGGGATGACAAAATTACGTGCCCATTTCCCAGGAATGAAGATATTTTTCTTGCTCGGCGGTTAGGGTATCAACGCGAATTCCCATGGCTTCCAATTTCAATTTTGCAATGTTGCGATCAATCGCCTCAGGAACTCGATAGACTTGTTTTTCAAGTTCTTTATAATGACTCTTTATATATTCGACGGACATAGATTGATTGGCAAAACTCATATCCATTACACTGGCGGGATGTCCCTCAGCTGTACTTAAATTCACAAGGCGTCCTTCCGCCAAAACATAAATTCTTTTTCCGGTATGCAATGTAAATTCTTCTACGAAATCTTTAACAACCCGTTTATACGCAGCCGCTTCATTTAATTTATCCAGCTCGAGTTCCACATTAAAATGGCCAGAATTACACACAATGGCGCCATCTTTCATTTGCTCAAAATGTTCCAATCGAATGACGTTCACATCTCCCGTCACGGTACAAAAGATATCTCCAATCCGCGCCGCATCTGCAATGGGCAATACTTGAAATCCATCCATCACAGCTTCCAATGCACGCAATGGATCCACTTCCGTCACAACCACTCGCCCCCCCATGCCATGCGCTCTCATCGAAAGCCCTTTTCCACACCACCCATACCCACTCACGACAAACACAGATCCCGCAATTAATTTATTGGTCGCACGAATAATTCCATCGAGAGTGCTTTGCCCCGTGCCATATCGATTGTCAAAACAATGTTTGGTATATGCATCATTCACTGCAATAATTGGATATTGTAATACCTTTTTTTCAGCCATGCTCTTTAAACGAATCACACCGGTAGTGGTTTCCTCTGTACCGCCAATGATATTTTTCATGAGATTTTGTTTTTGTGTATGGATCACCGATACAAGATCCGCACCATCATCCATGGTCACCATGTGATTTACATCCAATGCAGAAAGAAAATGCTGATAATAAGTATCTTTGTCTTCCCCTTTAATGGCAAAAACAGAAATTCCATCATGTTGTGCGAGAGATGCCGCCACATCATCTTGAGTGCTCAAGGGATTCGATGCACAGAGTACCGCTTGGGCCCCACCCGCTTTTAATGTTCGCATGAGATTTGCCGTTTCAGCCGTCACATGCAAACATGCTGCGATCTTAAGTCCGGAAAGTGGTTTTTCTTTTGAGAAAAGATCTCGGATCGACCGGAGCACCGGCATGTCTTTTTCAGCCCAATCGATTCTTTTTTTCCCTCGATCTGCGAGTGAAATATCTTTAACGTCGTATTTCATGGGTCATCCCACCAGACGTTCTAAGTC
>CAZDSE010000358.1:0-1760 GCA_964507905.1 uncultured bacterium
GGAAGCCACTTATCTTTCAGAGAAAAAGGGGACTTATGAAATTTGTGCGGTTCCCAGTTCCCAATATTCTAGAGGAACGATAAAAGCCGTAGAAGGTCCAAAAGCCTGCACTCGAATTTCAAAAGAAAACACGATTCCGATTGCTCTGATCGACGGACCTTCTACTGTGAAACGGGGAGATAAAATTATTCTAAAAGCCATTGTCACAGATCCTGATGCTGAAGATATCCATACGGTTCAATGGATGGTGAAAAAACCAGAGGTCTCGCTCAATGATTTATCCTCATTAACACAAACACAAGTCGAATTTATTTCCGATCGAAGGGGAGACTATGAATTTAAACTGATCGCATCGGATGGGCATGACAGTTCGGCCCAAGTATCTCATCTGGTCCATGTTGAAGTAGATCCTCCGAAAGCCACGATTGAATTTTTGCCCACATCATTATTTGTGAAAGATTTGCTTGCACTCAATGCAATTCCCTCCACATTGGAAAACTTTTTAAAATATAGTTGGAAAATCAGTTCAAAACCGCAGACGTCCCAGGCGGCATTGGGGATATCTCAAGGGAGAAATATTTCTTTTGTTCCGGATAAAACAGGGACCTATGGATTTGAACTTACATTGGATGATGAAGGGGTTCAGTCTTCTCCAATTACTGCATTCTATACGGTAGACAGTGAATCACCCCAGGGGACGGTGGTTGCACTGAGTCCCGCGCCTTTCGTGAATGGTAAGTCAATTATGATGCAGGCTGCGGTTACAAACCGAGAGGCTGAAGAAAATTTAACTTTTGGATGGTCAAGTGTGGATGGTGTGATTGTGCCCGATACTCAAGATTCATCTAAAGTTCAATTTACGCCGAATAAAAAAGGTCCTGTAATTATCCAAGTGGTTGTATCTGATGGGTTTCATCCAGCTTCGCTTCAGGGAAATTTAAATGTTGCAAATACAACGCCAGAAATTAGCTCTATTGGATTTTCAGGTGATACTTACCGTGGTGAAACGATTCGTTTGAATTATATCGCCTCCGATTTGGATGGAGATCAAATTTCTCCGAGCTGGGCTATTTTATCTCAACCGACGGGATCAAATAGTGCACTGTCTGAGACAACATCTCAAACTCCATCATTTGTTCCCGATAAAATGGGAGATTATCGATTGGGCTTAATCGTCGCAGACAATGAAGGAAAACAGTCGCGACAAATAGAAAAAGTGGTGTCAATTTATAATCGGTTGCCGAAGGTTCTGATTGCAGATGAAACTCTGGCAGCGATTAAGCAAGTGGGAGGGCAAGTTGATCTCAAAGCCACAGTTCAGGATTTGGATATTGAACGGGGATTTGAAGATTTTCAGTATGAATGGTCCATTCTGGAAAAACCCATGGGATCATCGTTGGTCATTTCTCAAGGGCAAAGAGATACCTTAAATATTAAGAACTTAATGGTTCCCGATCGAAAAGGAAATTATAAAATTCAAGTGCGAATTACAGATCAGGCAGGTGCAGTTGGGGTCCAATCGCTCAGCATCGTCATTGCCAATACTGCCCCTGTGGTTTCGATTGTTGGAGAAGAGATCATTAAGCGTGGATCCTCTGTAACCTTGACCTCCCAAGTGACTGATGACAATGTGGGAGATCAATTCACCTATGAGTGGACGCTTGTTAGTAAGCCTACTTTATCTCAAGTTGCTTTATCACAATCGACGTCCAAATCCATTTCCATTGTTCCCGATCGCAGAGGGGATTATATTTTCCGTT
>CAZDSE010000359.1:0-1749 GCA_964507905.1 uncultured bacterium
CCAAAAGATCTTGAAATTTTTCTTCCGCCTCCCGAAGTTCCACACACACTTTTTTTAAACGAGAATAAACCACTTCCGGAGATGATTTAATCAAAAGTTCTATGCCCGCCCGATCGATAAAGCACACTGTGGACTCAGTCACTGCCTGAGCCGATGCCATGTATTTTTCCCCCGAAAAAAAAGATCGATACCCCAATACATCTCCACTCTTATGCAGCCGGACAATACTCTCGGAACCGGCGTCAGATGACTTATATAACTTTACCATCCCATCGAACACACAAAAAAGCCCATGCGGAGTATCGGATTCTCGAAAAATCATCTCTCGTTTTTTAAATGTTTTTGTAACTTTATAGTCTTTTAGATATTTAAGTTCTGTCTCGCTGAGACCGCAAAATATACTGTGCTGTCGGGGATGACATTGGGAACAATCAATGGATCTTGTTATCAGCACGGTAGAAAGGACATTATCACAAAACCATTAGTGACTCAAATCATAAATTCTCATACGATTTGACCAAATCAATGAAAAAAGAGGGAACCTCGACCGGCTCCCATTTTTTGGGATTAAATGCCACGTAGGTTGAATGTGTTTGGGCAATCACTTGATATCCAGCGGTTTGAGAAACTTCACATTCAAATATAAATTTTTCTAGATCTACTTGTGTGATGCGTCCTTGAACCAATAATTCATCATCAAAGAAGTCTGGACTTTTCATCGTACATTTACAATCGGTTGACCGATAATAAAATGGAAAATTCCACTTTTTTGGAAAAGAAAAACGCAAGTGACGCAGATAATCCGTACACCCAATATCGACATAATTTAATATGGTCGAACAAAGCACCAGCCCCTGCCGATCCACTTCATTTTGTCGAACTCGTGCTATAAACTTAAACTTATATTCTGATCCAGCTGGGCTCATGACCATGAAAGGGACTATGCCATCAGACGATGAATCATAATATGATTTATATCAGAGTTTATAAAGAGGCCGATATATCCTGAAGAGACGATAGCGCCAGCGTGTCTCAAAGGATATATCGGCCTCTTTCATAGAATCAGGCTAAAATCGTATCCCGATAAGCGTGCTGAGCAGATTGTCATTCTTGTCTGGTGACCCTTCACCGCCATTGACATTAAAGTCATAGCCCAGTTTGACGATGGTATTTTCTGACCAGCGATAACCTCCTCCGAGAGAATAACGCTGATAATAGTTTGCGGTCACCCCATTTAGAACCGCTGTCTGACCCCCACTCAAATTCACCACACTCGCCCGCGCGGCAACAAAAAATGGTCTCTTCACATTCCACATGCCTTCTACAAATCCAAATAGTCCGTCTCGATCCACTCCCTGATCGGCATTGTCTTCAAATGCTCCACAGGACGCTTTTACCACAGCTGTACTGTCAGACATGACCGTTGGATTCATGGTCTTTTTTCCTTTTCCGATATCATATCGGGCGTCCATTTCAACCGCTGCTCGGGTCCAATGAAGCGATCCCGTGGAAGGAGTACTTAATCCCGCAATCGAAAGTTCCGAATTTGACGCTTTCAGTTCTCCAGAATGATATCCGGTCGCACTGACATATAGGGCATCTTTCAGTGTATAGAATAGTTTTCCCATCCATGCTTTGGACTCGGAAGAATCCGATATCACTCCCCGTGAGCCATTGCTGACCGAGAACACCCAAAATTTTCCAGAAAGTTCAAGTCCTTCATCCAAAGCGCCCACATCCCCTGCAGAA
>CAZDSE010000360.1:0-1735 GCA_964507905.1 uncultured bacterium
AAATGGAAACACAATGTGATTTCAACAGAAAAGCCAGCGCATAATCCGCCCATTTGGCCGATTGAGATGAAAGATGCGACTACGCTTATTGAGCCTGCCATTCATTTGCTTTTGGAAAAGCATGAAGAAAAATCGGATTTAAAGCCGTATTATGAACAATTAAAGTCGTTTGAAATTTCTCAAGTGGTGAGAGATGGCGTCACATTGGCCGAGGTCCACTTTGAGATCAGTGATGTGGCTGCTCCCATTTTAACCATGTGGGTTACGGTGGATGGTGTTCTTCAAGAACCATATGCTTTGATTCCAAAAACTCCTGATGCCAAATGATGAAGGCCTTTCTTTTTATTTTTTCCTTATTGATTTTGGGATGTGATTTTTATGCACCCAAAGAAGAGGCCTTGCTTCAAATTACTGAACAAGATTTAAGTCATCCGACATTTTCTTTGGTGAAGCAAAAGATTTTTGAACCGAAATGCGTTCTCTGTCATGCGCCTGGCAAAGCGGGGCAGCGAATTTTGATGGATACCAGAGATGATTTGATTAATTCGCCCTTGGATTTGGTCATTCCTGGCAATGTCGATGACAGTGTGCTTTTATTGGCCGTGACGCGTACAGATTCCAGACGAATGCCACCCGTAAAATCAAATGTTCCGCCCCTAATGGCTCAAGAGATTAAACTTTTAGAGATTTGGATTTTAAACGGAGCCATTGAGTAATATGCGAAGTTCCGTCGTTGTTTGCTTAATTCTATTATTTTCTTCCATTGGCTATGGACAACAAGAACTACAACTGAATAAAGCCCAAAGCAAAATAGAATTTCTGGCCATTGGCCGTCCATCGGCCATTCGAATTCGAGGAAAAGGTGAGGGAATTACGGGTAAACTTAACGTCCAAAACAATAAAGTCGTGGGAACTTTTCGTTTTAGTCTCGATAAATTGGATACCGGCATTAAGCTTCGGAATGAACATATGAAGAAAAAATATTTAAAAACAGATCAATATCCTGAGGCGCAGTTTTCATTTACTCGAATTGACCTTCCAAAAGAATTTCATCTAAAAGAGCCATTTTCGAAAGAAAATATTTCATATGAAGGGACTCTTTTACTTCATGGAGTTCAAAAACCAATTTCTGGAAACTTGAATATGGATCAAACCAAAGATCGATTGAATTCCCAAGCTGAATTCGAAATTGCTCTCAAGGATTTTCAAATTGAAACCCCCACATTTAAAGGCATATCCGTTACCGATAAAGTTCAAGTGAAGGTTTCATTGGATTTGCCAATCCCATAGGAAATTCATGACACTTCGAAATCTTTTATATATATTTATTTTTCTTATAGTGCCTTCTCAGTTATCTGCCTTTCCAGAAAACATTCGACATGGATATGCCAATTGTATTTCTTGTCACGTGAGTCCCACCGGGGGTGGAGTTTTAACCGATTATGGAAAAGAATTATCGAGAGAGCTTTTGAGTAACAAAGGCTATGAACGCGAAGAGCAATTTTTATATGGACTGATCAAAACCCCCGAATGGTTGTTTTTGGGGGGGGATATTCGAGGTGCCTATGTTTACAAGAATACGCCCAAGGCCAAGGAAGGACGAAAAGTGTTGATGCAGGCCGATTTCGATGCAGCGGCGTCTTATAAGCAGTTTATATTGGGAGGAGCGGTGGGAAAAAAGCATGCTCAGGCGAATGCACCCCAAGATCTGATTTTTTCAAGAAAACATTTTTTA
>CAZDSE010000361.1:0-1733 GCA_964507905.1 uncultured bacterium
CCACCCTGAGAGCTGTTATCGGAATCTGAACAAGAAACTCCTCCCAATAAAGGAAATAGCAGAAGAAGAAAATAGACTTTCTTTAAAAAAATCTCCATCAATCTATATTATATATCCGATCTTCTTTTTTCCCACCAAGATTTAATCTAATTTTAATGTTGTTAATATCACCGTTTCCCAAATGCCAATTTTTCTTGCTTCTTTATTCTAACCTCACTAGACTTCATTTGTTTTGTCATCCATAAGGAGGTTCGTATGAAAAAGGGATTGTTGGTGTTCGCTTCTTTATTGCTATCCATCACATTAAATGCTGCCCCCAAAAAAGTTAAAGTGGGATTTATTTTAAGCACCATGCAAGAAGAGCGGTATCAAAAGGACAAGGCGATTTTTGAAGAAACAGCCAAAAAATTAGGTGCCGACGTTTTATTTGAATCCTGTAACAACAATGAACAAACCCAAGCCGCCAAAGTGGAAAATTTATTGGCACAAGGCGTACAAGCGTTGGTGATTCAACCTGTGAACAGCGAAGCTGCCGGCACATTTGTCCGAGAAGCGCATGAAGATCACGTCAAAGTCGTGGCCTACGACCGCATTATTAAAAATGCCGATTTGGATTTTTATGTGACTCAAGATTCTTTTAAAGTCGGAGTTCTTCAGGCAGAAGCCGCTGTGAAGGCCACACATCAAAAAGGAAATTATGTGATTCTGATGGGGCAGTCCGGACATTCTGTGGCAACGGAAATTACGAGAGGAAATTTAAGCGTTCTAAAAAAATACCCAAATATTAAAGTCGTCATCCAACAGGCGCATGCCAATTGGTCTCCGCAAGAAGCCATGGCGACTGTTGAAAATGCCCTGACCAAATATAAAAATCAAATTACGGCCGTTCTCGCCAATAACAGTGGGATGGCGCATGGCGCCGTTCAGGCATTAAAAGAACAAAAATTGTTGGGAACAGTATTTGTCGCAGGAGCTGATGCGGATCTCTCTGCCATTCGAAATGTGGTTCAAGGCCATCAGCAATTTGAAGTCCTAAAAGCCATCCGTCCTTTGGCTGAAGCCGCTGCCCAAGCCGCAGTGAAACTCGCATTGAATGAAACACCAAGGCACGATGATTTGATTTTTAATGGCAAAAACAAAGTAAAAACAGTCAATACCCCTGTATATGCCATCACGGCTGAAAATATCAAAACTCAAATTATTGATACAGGATTTCATTCTGCAAAAGATATTTACGGAAAATAAGTCGGTTTCGCATTATTCTTATGCCTGACAGTTTCCTAAAATTAGAAAACATATCCAAATCATTCGGAGACATTGAGGTTTTATCTTCCATTTCGATGGAAGCACATGCGGGCGAGATTCTGGCCCTTGTGGGTGAAAATGGCGCCGGAAAATCAACGCTCATGAAAATTCTTTGCGGAGTTTGGGCGTCTGGAAATTATGATGGAAACATCTATTTAAAAAATGAGAAGCAAGTATTTCATTCCCCCAAAGATGCGGAGAACTCCGGGATCGCCATTATTCATCAAGAATTAAATCTGATTCCAGAGCTCGCAATTGCAGATAATATTTTTCTATCCAGAGAACCCAATTGGGCAGGCATCATCGATCGAAACGAGCTTTATCAAAAAACAAAAAGATGACTCGAAGAATTCAACTTGGATCTATGTACAAAAACAAAAATTAAAGAACTTTCCATAGGACAAAAACACCTCGTGGAAATTATCAAG
>CAZDSE010000362.1:0-590 GCA_964507905.1 uncultured bacterium
ATTAAAACAGGAAATATTGTTTCCATTAGAGCCAGTGTGAATTATACCGCCAAAACATCGATGGAAATTGGAGTTCGAGTGGACGCTGAAGATCCGATGACGGGAGAAAAAAGACATGCGTCCAGTGCTTACTTTACATTTGTGGCAGTCGATGGCCATGGGAAACCCATTGGCGTCACTCCCATAGAGCCGAAAACCCCAGATGAAAATAGAAGATATAAGGAAGGTGAAGCCAGAAGAAAGATTCGGCTCCAAATGAGAAAGAAAAATTATGAGACAAAATAGGGCAAGCAACGAACATCGTCCCATTAAAATTACAAAGAATTATCTTATTCATCCGGAAGGATCCGTTTTGGTTGAGTGTGGAAGTACCAAAGTCATTTGTACAGCGAGTACGGATGAGGACGTGCCTCCATTTTTAAAGAAGTCGGGTACTGGATGGGTGTCGGCGGAATACAGCATGCTCCCGCGCTCTTCGGCGGAGCGGATCACGCGCGAGGTGACGCGCGGCCACGTCGGCGGGCGGACGCACGAGATCCAACGGCTGATCGGCCGCTCGCTCCGGGCGGTGACCAACCTGGAAGCGCTGG
>CAZDSE010000362.1:600-1733 GCA_964507905.1 uncultured bacterium
ATGTGAGAACCAAGCGAGAGCGACAAAAAGTGGGTGGCCGAACTTCTGAAATTCAGCGACTGATTGGTCGTGCATTGAGATCCGTAGTGGATTTTCCAAAACTTGGAGAACGGTCTGTCCTAATTGACTGTGATGTGATTCAAGCCGATGGGGGCACTCGAACCGCTGCGATTACCGGTGGATTTGTGGCCATGGTCCAAGCTTTTCAAACATTAAAAGACAAAGGCAAAATCAAGGAACTTCCGATTAAAGATTATGTGGCCGCCATGAGCGTGGGCATTCTAAAGGGAAATGTATATTTGGATCTCGAATATACAGAGGATTCCTCCGCCGATGTGGACATGAATTTGGTGATGACGGGATCCGGTAAACTCGTCGAAGTTCAAGGCACCGCCGAAAAAACTCCATTCTCTCAAAAAGAATTGGATGCCATGTTGGAAGTTGGGTGGAAGGGCATTCAGTCGCTGATTCAGATTCAAAAAGATGTATTAAAATTGTCATCCTGACAATGATGAAAGTTGCATATTTTTATACCATCTCAGAGATGGTATAAAAGTAGGCATTTTTTCTTAAGTAAAGAGGGCAGCAAAAAATCAAAAAAGATTCCCAATAGTGCTCCTCCTAGGATAAGACTCCAGGTGGGTGTATTCTTTAAAATAAGCAAGAGAATCGAGATCGCAAATAATGCGAAAGTAAATAAATCTGTTATAGAATTTTTGGCCAAAGGCCAAGTGACCGCCACAATCCCACCCAAGATCGCGATAATCGCGCCATCTACGAATGATTGCAGCCAAGGGAGCTTAGAAATTCTTTTCATCCACGGCATGGCAATATAAATAAAAATAAACGATGGAACGAAAAATGCGAATGGGGCGACGATGGCCCCAAGCGGGCCTCCCACTTTATATCCAAAAAAAACAAAAGAAGAGGACATGGGACCTGGAGTCATGAGTCCCACGGCAATGGCATCCAAGAATTCTTTTTGGGTGAGCCAATGATAGGTATGGACCAAGGGATGCTCCATCAAAGCCACAATGGCAAATCCGCCGCCGAAGAATAACGTGCCGGCTTTTAAACTGAGTAAAGATAAAATCAAAAGAGGCCCCAGATCAAAAAATGTGGGAGATTTTTTT
>CAZDSE010000363.1:0-1701 GCA_964507905.1 uncultured bacterium
TCTAAAGATTCCCCGAAACAAGTTTGTGGTATTTACCGGGGTCAGCGGATCGGGAAAATCTTCTTTGGTATTTGACACATTGTATGCCGAAGGCCAGAGACGCTATGTCGAGTCCCTCTCTACATATGCGAGACAGTTCTTAGACCAACTTCAAAAGCCAGAAGTGGAATCCATAGATGGTCTATCGGCTGCGATAGCCATCGAACAACGTACGGTATCCAAAAGTCCCCGATCGACGGTTGGAACGGTAACCGAAATTTACGATTACTTGCGTCTTCTATATGCGCGAATTGGAAAAGCCTTTTGTCCCAATTGCCAAAATCCCATCACCACCCAAACCATGGATCAAATGGTGGATCACATTTTAAAGCTTCCCACTGGAACCAAGATCAGTATCTTGGCCCCTATTGTTCGTGAACGAAAAGGGGAATACCAAAAAGAATTGCATGATTTAAGGCAGCAGGGGTTTATTAAAGTTAAAATTGACCAAGAAGTGGTGGACCTTTCAGAAACCATTTATTTGGATAAAAACAAAAAGCATACCATTGAAGTCTATGTGGATCGCATTGTTCTAAAGCCAGACTGTGAGTCCCGCTTACGAGAATCTATGTCTTTGGCCCTCACGCTTACAAACGATATTTTAAAAATCGAACCTGAAGGACAATCAGAGATCACGATGAGCACAAAATTTAATTGCGCCACTTGTGGCACCAATCTCCCCGAGATAGAACCTCGCCTTTTTTCATTTAATAGCGTCATCGGAGCGTGCCCCAAATGTCACGGTCTGGGATTAAAAGATGTTTATGAAGATGTGTCCCTTTTTTTAGACCAACAAAAAAAGTCGCACTCGTCTGAAAAAGATCATGGCGAAACAAAGCAACCTGAAACTGAAGACAATCCTGATTTTTTATTTCATGAACTCCCATGTCCGATATGCCACGGGCAGCGCCTTAAAAACGAAGCGCTTTGTATCAAAATTTCGAATCTCTCTATTTTTGATGTTGGTGAACTTTCTTTGGACAAGGCTCTCTCTTTTTTTAAATCTTTATCTCTATCTGACCGTGAAAAAATAATTGGCACAAAGATTTTAAAAGAAATTTGTGATCGCCTTGGTTTTTTGGTTAGTGTGGGGGTAAGCTATCTCACTTTAAACCGCCGAACTGCTACTCTATCTGGCGGAGAAGCCCAAAGAATTCGTCTGGCCGCCCAAATTGGTTCTTCCCTCACCGGCGTTTTGTATGTCTTGGACGAGCCCAGCATTGGACTCCACCCCAAAGACAATCAAAAATTGATTCACTCTTTAAAAAATCTTAGAGATTTGGGAAACACCGTTTTGGTCGTTGAACATGATGAAGAAATGATGCTCAACGCCGATTATCTGTTTGATATGGGCCCTGGCGCTGGCATTCATGGAGGACACATTGTTTCCCATGGCACGCTTTCTCATGTGACCGAAGATCCCCATTCTCTCACCGGGGCATATCTAAGAAAAGAAAAAGAAATTCCCGTTCCCAAAAATCGTAGGTCCAGGCCCGACAAATTCTTAACCATTGAGGGAGCTAAGGAAAATAATTTAAAAAATGTAACGGTTCAGATTCCTCTTGGACAATTTGTGGCCGTAACCGGAGTCTCTGGTTCTGGAAAAAGTTCATTGGTGCTTGATATTTTATACCGTGCGCTGGCCCATAAGCTCACCAAATC
>CAZDSE010000364.1:0-1687 GCA_964507905.1 uncultured bacterium
AAAAAGTCTTTTAATTCTATGGTTCATGTTTAGTTCTATGGGTTATGCGGCTCTCTCATCGGATACAGTCAAAGTCAAAGAACTGCGAATTCGCAAGGATTTGGTGACGACGCAATATGTCCTAAAAAATGGCCTAACGGTTGTATTGACCCAAAATCCAAAAGCACCTGTGACATCGGTCATTCATTGGGTCAAAGCCGGAAGTCTTCATGAGACTCCGGGAATTACAGGGATTGCACATCTATTTGAGCACATGATGTTTCGTCCGTTATCTAAAAAAGAACCCAATTTTATGGCGCGGGTGAGTCAGTTGGGAGGACAGGGGAACGCAAATACCCGATTTGGGTCAACGGTCTATATGACCAGCGTTCCTCATAATCATGTGGAAGCATTGTTAAAAATGGAATCGGATCGATTTCGAAATCTGAAAGTGACCGACGATCTTTTAAATACAGAGCGAAAAGCAGTCTGGTCCGAATATAATACCAAGATGGATTCTAATCCCGTGGTTGATCTTTGGGATTCCATTTATCGGGTGGGTTTTAAATATCATCCCTACGGCTGGTTTATCATTGGGTTTCGTGAGGATTTGGAAAAGATTAAGGCCTTGGATTGCAATCGATTCTTTTCAAAATATTACCGTCCCAATAACACAGGGCTTTTTATTTCTGGCAATGTGGATATGAATCAGGTGCTAAAATGGGTTCAAAAATATTATGGACCATGGAAACGTGGAGAAGATGCCGTTCTTCCCGCGCCATTTCAATACAATGCGGGAGCAGTGATTGGCAAAGGAAAGCTTAAGTCTACGTCGAAAAGTGTATTGGCCGGATATCGCATTCCAGAATTTGATGGGAAAAACCAGCATATTTTAAATTTTGTAAATCACGTTTTTTTTAATACCAATTTTAACTTGGTCAAGCGTCGTCTGGTTCTTCAAAAAAAGTTAATATCCGAATCCATGAGCTTTAATTGGGATTATGATATGGGGCTCATGAAAGTTCTTTTGGTGCTTTTGCCAACAACATCTATTGATGCGGCCATTTCGGAACTCAATAAATTGCCAGAAGACTTTTCCAATCTCAGCGATGAAGAGTTTAACGCCTATGTGGATAATTATAAAATCAATCGGGCCGAATATCTTCTTCGCAATTATGACTTTGATTATGCCACTGCGCTCAGTTGGGGAAAAGAAGGCAGTATCGACTATTTAAAGGAGTCCATAGAGGATATAAAGCTCTCAAAAACTGAAGTGAATGATTTTTTAAAGAAATATTTTAGGAATGAGAATTTGGTTTTTGTTACAAATCGCGAGGAATAAATGAGGAGATTTTATTTACTTTTTTTATTTATGGTGATGTCACAAATTGTGTTTGGGAAAACAGTGGAATTAAGAAATAAATCGCCTTTGGATGTCGAAAAAGATTTATCTTTGCCCAGGCAAATCATGACCATTGCATTCGCCGGTGGTCCGGCAATGGTTTCAAAAGAGCTTCAGGGTCTCACGTCTATATTGGCGGATATGTTAAACGAAGGTCCGACAGATTTGGATGGCGAAGCCTATCGCAAAAAACTCTTCCTTTTAAACGGGTCCATTTTTTTTAGCGGTTCGACCCGGGTCATGTATCTCTATATAAAGGTCCCACCGCAAAATTTAAAAGAAGCGCTGAGTTTGGCCAATCGGGTG
>CAZDSE010000365.1:0-1663 GCA_964507905.1 uncultured bacterium
CGCTCGAAAACTATTGGATATATTGGCTTTAACATTTGTTGTGGGAGACCATGCGTAAGAGAGTCCGACCTTCGGTACCCATGTTGTATATATGGAGGGTGCGTATTCTGCTCGAGTTGCACACGTCAGGGTGGTTTTGGGATTCAAGTAGAAGTCATCTTTAATGGCGATGGCATAGGTTCGTTTCTGAGGGGAAAGATCCATATACGTACTTTTTAAAGAGTCCCAGGAGAGTTCTCCTACTGTTTGAAATAAATGGCTTTGACCCAGCGGGAATTGAAGACTGACTTTTGGACCCAAATAATAATTCGTATGAAGGCTTAACCCAAAAGAATCCTCATATCGTAACGTGTTGAATCTCAGTGGCAAGACGATAGACAACGTATCATCATTTTCGAACAAATGATGATACGTTAGAATTGAAAGAGATCTTAAATCTTTTTGATGATCATTAGACGGCCAAGAGAGAGAACCAGGAACTTGCTTTTTGGCCCGGTGCCACTCTTGGGTGAGAGACAAAGTCGACTGAGGGGTAATGGAATAAAGCGCTTTTCCAAAAAATCCTCTCGAAAAAAAGGCATTGTTTTGCATGCTTTGGGTTTCTTGGGTGAGTGGGTTTATAAAGAAAAAATCGCCAGGATCTTTTTTAGATAAGAATGAACCATAGAACGTAATGGGAGATAGCGACTGACTTAAGCTGGTTTGAAACGTATAGTCGGATGTCGAGAGTGACTGTTTTGAGAGGATAAAACTTGGCCTTGTCTCTTCTTGAGTGGTGACAAGATTAATCACACCCCCCACCGCATCTGTTCCATATAACGCAGACTCTCCTCCCCTTAGAATTTCTATTTTTTTAACGATGGAAAGAGGAATTCGGGACAAATCCACCCCACTCCCTTGAGCCGTATTAAGCCGGACCCCATCTAATAAAATCAAAATCTGCTCTGCCTTTCCGGCTCCAATCCCTCGGATGTTGGCCGTGGCCAAAGAACCGTGCCCTGACTGACTCATGATTCGGACTCCTTTTTCATGCGTTAAGAAATCAGCAACTGATTTGGATCTATCCCGGTGAGAAACTTCCAGGACATTGAGGAATGACGATTTATTTTTGGGAGATATTTCTTCTCCCAGAATCAAAATCTCTTGAGCTCCGAGTAGATCAGAAGTATAAGTGAGAAGAATTGCTAAATAAATCAGTAATTTGGGTAAATAAATCATGACGCATGCTTATAAAGCGAAACTTATTTTTTATCAAGGTCGGTTTGCCGAAAAATGTATGATGGAAATATCCGAAGGGACGATTTTGGGAATTGTCCCTGAGTCGAAAGCGACGGGAAAGGTTACTGATCTTGGTAACGTGGCGATTGTGCCAGGTACCGTTAATTCTCACGCGCATTCATTTCAGTCTCTGGTTCGTGGGTTTGGAGATGATCTTTCTTTTTTCGATTGGCGTGATCAGGGAATTTATAAATATTCATTGAACTTGGATCGGGACGGAATTTATACGGGTGCCCTATTTGCATTTGGGGAAATGTTAAAGAATGGCATTACAACAGTCTGTGATTTCTTTTATATTCAAGACGGTGGGAATTCGAATGCCAGGGCTGTGATTCAAGCCGCCAAAGATGTCGGGATTCGATTGGCTTTCGCCCGCTGTTTTTAT
>CAZDSE010000366.1:0-1659 GCA_964507905.1 uncultured bacterium
TTTTCCAACATATCATTTTTGACTTCATAAAAAAGATCCACATCTGCACCTCGAAATCGATAAATGGATTGTTTGGGATCTCCAACGATCATAAGCTTCGGACAAGGCTTTAACCCCTCAGTCAAAAGACGAACCAGTTGCGTTTGTTGGTGATTGGTATCTTGAAATTCGTCCACAAAAAGCCACTTAAAATGCGCCCGATATCGTTTTAAAATCTGCGGATTTTGTTCAAAGAGTCTGAGACACAACGTCATCAGGTCATCAAAATCCAAGGAGTGCCGCGCTTCTTTCTCTTGGGCATATTTTTGAGCACATTTCACATGGATATTATGGATATGTTCCCATACAAAAGCAGATTTTGGATCCACCAACTCTGCTGCGGGTGACGCCGACCCGAAGGCATTCCCCTTTTCGCAGCTTTGCGAGAAAAGGGGAAAGCGGGTCGGCGGCAGGACCCGCAGCAAAGATAATTGATTCAGGATCGTACGTGTTCTTGCAAATCCATATTCACTTAGGACGACTTCCATAGACCGATCATGAGAAAGCAAACAGTCATCTAGAGTCCGCTGAACTGCCTGCTCCCTTAAGAACAACGCTTGTTCTGCGGGCAATACTTTAAAGTCGCTTGGCAATTTGGCCTCCCATGCATGGAGCTTTAATATGCGATGACAAAATCCATGTATGGTGGATACCCAACTTTGGTCCAAAGACAAATCGGGCAATAATTTGGCTATCCGATTTTTTATTTCCTGCGCAGCTTTTTCGGTAAAAGTGATGGCCACCACTTGATCAGGTCGAACATGAGAAAATGTCCGAACCAATTTTTCAACCAATACTCTTGTTTTTCCAGATCCCGGTTGGGCCTCTACCACGAGCCGTTCTAGGGGTGAGTTTACGATCTGAAGCTGCGTTTCGGTGAGTGGGAGATTTTGATTCATATGGCCCTGATTAAAAAAGCATCATTTGTCTATTTCTTTAATTATTTCAATAATTTACTAATATCAATTCACAAGAATTGAAAGCTTATCCACAGATTCTGTGAATGGCTATTTCAACGCATTTTTTAAAAGCTTACTGGCCTTAAACGCGGGCGTTTTAAATGCAGAAATTTTAATGGATTCCCCGGTCTGCGGATTTTTTCCCACACGAGATTTGCGCTCAGTGACATACCAGCGCCCAAAACCAGAAATATTGACGTCTTCGCCTTTTTTAAGAGTTTTTTGAATGGTTTGAATGTAACAATTTAAGATTTTTTCAGATTCCGCTTTCGTGCTCCGAATCGCCAGTGCAATTTTTTCAATCAACTTTTCCTTATTCACCCAAAGAAAAATACTGGATTCGCAGCGTGGGTGTCAATGACTTTTAGTAGATAATAAAATTTCCAATACTCTCGTTATTGGGACTATCTGGATTTTTCATGTCTTTACGTATTTGATCCATTTCACCTGAGGTTCTTTCATTTTCCGGTGGAGTTAATTTGTCATCTTTACGTAGCTGACTGCGTTCTCTCTTTAATTTTGATAGTGCTTCCCGATTGGGGGTGCTTCTCCCCATAAAAATCCCCAACGTCGCCCCAGCTGGTATGGCGATATCTCCTTCCAGTGCAATCGTTTGTGTGGCCACTGCCGCCAATGCAAATTGGTTTTCACCTGCTGCAAC
>CAZDSE010000367.1:0-1656 GCA_964507905.1 uncultured bacterium
CGAGAAGATCTTTAACATGAGCTGGATCACCGGAATAAATTTGCGCATCGACATTGGCAATATAGGGAATCTGAATTTTTGAAAATAGATTCCCGCTGTCGCGGGAATGACGTTCAAAAAATTCACTCATTTTTTTCGCAGCCGGTTCCATCAGTTTACAATGAAATGGAGCACTGACTTCGAGCATAATCGCTCGCTTGATCCCTTTTGAAGGAGCCATTTCCACAGCGCGCTTCACTGCTGGGGACTCGCCTGAAATGACAACCTGCCCTCCTCCATTGTAATTGGCCACCGACACAAAACTTCCCCCTTTTTTTGAGACTTCATCACACAATGCTTTGGCACTATTTGCTTCTGCGCCAATCAATGCAGCCATGGCCCCTTTTCCTACGGGCACCGCTTCTTGCATGGCCTGACCGCGAAGCCTGACCAATCGCACGGCATCTGAAAATTTTAGAACTTGAGAAACAACCAATGCCGAATATTCCCCGAGGCTATGCCCTGCCAAAAGACTGGGACGAATATCGGTTTCTTGAGCTAAGACTTTATAAGCAGCCACACTCACCGTTAGTACAGCAGGCTGAGTATTGGATGTGAGCTTTAAATCGGATTCTGGGCCTTCGAAACACAATTTCTTTAGTTTAATATTCAGTGCATCTTCCGCTTCTTCAAAAATATGTTTTACTATAGAGAAATTTTCATAGAAATCCTTCCCCATGCCCACATACTGTGAACCCTGTCCCGGAAATAAAAAAATGCTTTTGCTCATATGCATAATATCCTTCTCCCTTAGGTGGCCAAAGATTTCCTGAAGAGACGATAGCGATAGCGTGTCTCAAAGGATATCTTTGGCCACCTAAAGGCTCAGGATAATTACCACCTTATGAGCGCAGACCCCCAAGCGAATCCCGCTCCAAATGTGGCGATGAGAACCAAATCCCCTTTTTTAATTCTTTTTTCTTTGAGAGCTTCGTCTAACGCAATCGCAATAGAGGCCCCAGACGTATTGCCACATCGATCGACGTTGATAAATACTTTTTCATCTGGGATTTGAAGCTTTTTGGAAACGGCACTCATAATTCTTAAGTTCGCTTGATGCGGAATAAATAGATCGACATCTTGAATAGTGTACCCCGCTTTCTCGAGAGCCATATTCGATGCGCGAGTCATATTCTCCACGGCTTCACGAAACACTTCTTTTCCCTGCATTCTCACAAAATGATCGCCTTTGAGAAGTGCATCGTGGGTCCAATCTTCACGCGTGCCCCCCCCTGGAATTTCAAGCAAGCGATAAAGAGATCCATTGGAAAAGAGATGCGTCGATAAAATAACATGCTCATTTTTGGGGGTGGGCCCCAAAACTGCAGCACCGGCTCCGTCTCCAAATAAAATACAGGTCGTTCGATCTTTCCAATCCACCACTCTACTCATCACCTCTGATCCCACGACCAAAATATTTTTTAAACTTCCATTTCGGATATACTGATCGGCAATCGATAATGCGAATACAAATCCTGAGCAGGAAACATCAATGTCATACACCGCGGCATTTTTGGCTTTTAATTTGTCTTGTAAAATACAAGACGTCGCTGGCACTCGCTGCTCAGGAGTCAGCGTGGCCAGAATAATCATCTCTACTTCATCTGCGGATATTTT
>CAZDSE010000368.1:0-1648 GCA_964507905.1 uncultured bacterium
GGCAATTGTACTTTGATGAAACGACAAAATCGTATCGCATCAATGTTTGGGGGAAAGATTGGACCATTGCTCCTCAAAATAAGGAGAGCCTTGAAGCGCTTCATTTTCTGATGGACGATAAAAAGAGTTTTGAAGAAAAAATAGCAGCATATGAACTTGGAAATTTGGATTTGCCATCGACCATCAAAATTAATCTTTACGGATTTGATGATGAAGATGCGACGATTTATTTATTGGATGCTGAAGAGTTTCATCGAATCAATGTTGATTCACAAGGATAAGGATCATCATGAAAAATTTCGTTTTAATTTTATCCATTTTGGTGTCGAGCACACTTTTTGGGAGAATTGGCCATGCAGGGGTGTCTGCCGATGGAAATAAAATTGATGTTGTGGTCCAGTTCGAGCAATGTCAAACATGTTGTAGTGACGTAATCATAAAATTTGCAGAGCTTTTGGACTTTTATGAGTCGGGCGCTAAGAAAGACTTCCCTGTAGAGTTGGGGAATTCAAAACTAACTGTTTCTGAGAAAATAAAAATGGCCACCCAAAGACTTGCCAAATTTCGACCAACCGTGGCCAATGCATTGGAAAAAGAAAGCCTTCTCATATTAGATGAAGTGGAGCAGGGGCATTTTACATTCATCATCACCAAAGATAAGAATAAAAATGGAATCGAAATCAGACGCTCCCATTTGGAATTTATTCCTGGTCCATTGTCGAATGATTCTTCCATCGGAAGTATCCCTCCTCAATATGAAATTAGGCACATTGCACAACGACAGATCTTATTTTGGCACGACGATGATGACGCAACATCTGCAATGGTTCAGATCGCACAACAACTTTGGACCGCACCCTCATTGGATAAAGATTCCAAAGCTGGGATCCTATTATATCTGGGGCTATTGTCTGTGACTGGGACGAGCGGAAACCAGTCCGACGATCCGTCATCTCCGTCTATGCGTCAATTTAATCGAATTTTGGCCAGTTCCAAGTTGGATGATAAGAATTTTACGGAGTCAGATTTTTCAAAGCTATTGTCAGATTTGAATCTGACGTTTGAATAATTATAAAGCCTGAAGCTTCTTAATTTCCTTCAAATATCCTTCGGACTTTGCGAATTCTTCTATTTAAAAACAGTCTTTATTACATCCGGGAATAGTAATATTTTTTTGGCGTCATCGGCGTTAAATAGAAAAGGGCGGACGTCTTGAGACATTTTCTGAAAATTAAGCCTTGCGCATTTTTCTATGAGTCTTTGAGTGAGTTCAAGTTGGTTTTGAATTCTTAATTTTTCCTTTAGATATTTGAAGCTGAGTTTGGTTTTTCCCATTAAAAATAAAACATCGTAAAAGTCTCGTCCCATAGAGCGTTTTCTTGTGAAAATGGCACAAATTTTTTGAGCCAACAGCATATCGATTGGAACAACATGGATTTTGGTAAAGACATCAAATTTACTTAGAGTGATTTGCGTCTTATCATATGTGAAATGCTGGGGCTCTGTATCGATTTTAATCAAAAGGGATTCATTGCGATGAGGCGAAAGGCCATTGGTGAATAGGATATCGCGAAAATAGATATGGCTGTGATATGTGTTTTTTAGTGTATTTTTGATCTCACATGGGTAGCCTTCTCGTCCCATTTTT
>CAZDSE010000369.1:0-1627 GCA_964507905.1 uncultured bacterium
AAGTTTCCTTTTCTATCAGCCAATATTTATAGTACCAAAAATGGGAAGAGAATTTTTAAGCCATATATTGTGAAAAATGTCGGGGGAATTCGTGTTGGAATTTTGGGACTAACGACTGAGGAAACAGCCTGGGTTGCGATTGCAAAGTTTGTTAAAGATATTGAATTTAGAGATCCGGTGTTAGAAGCAAAGAATCTAATTCCAGAAATGAAGTCCCAGTCGGATATTATTATCGCTGTAACGCACATGGGTTATTATGCAGATGGGCCAGACCCATCTCATGGTAAGGGAGACATTATTTTGGCTTCGGAAAATCCGCAGATTTCACTCATTGTGGGAGGACATTCACACACGCTTTTGCCTCAGCCCGTAATGGTCGGTGAAACGCCTATTGTTCAAGTGGGAGACAATGGGAAGTATTTGGGTGAAATGCATTTAAATCTCAATAAGAAGAAATTTTCTTTAAAAAAATATCGCTACCAAGTGCATGAATTGAATGAAAAAATTTCGGATAGTCCGACGATGGTTTCTCTTTTGGCTCCATTTTTGGAACAGGCAAAATCTTACTTTGCGGAAAAAATGGGCGAAGCAACTCAAGATCTCGTGGGGGAAAGGGATATGGTTCGTTCTCAAGAGACGAATTTGGGGGATGTGATCACAGATGCCTTTCGTTTCTCGACGAAGGCGGATATTGCTCTTCAAAATGCCGGAGGGATTCGAGCGTCCATCAAAAAAGGACCCGTGACCTATGGAGATATACGAAAAGCTTTTCCATTTGTAAATTATGTGGTGGTATTAAAATTGACGGGTAAGGAGATTAAAGAAATGTTAGATCGTTCGGCATCCTTGCCGCGACCGGCCGGTGCCTTTTTGCATGTTTCGGGATTAACTTTTGTCATTCAACATAATCAAGCAACCCAAATTAAAGTTCATGGGAAGCCATTACAACTCAAAAAACTTTATTCTGTGGCAACTCATGATTTTTTGGCCAGTGGCGGAGATGGGTATGGTCTTTTAAAGAAAAAACATTATCAAAATAGCGGTTTTATTGTTGCGGATGCTCTTAAAAATTATATTTTAAATAAAAAACAACTCAATGCTCAAATAGAGGGGCGAATTAAGATTCGTTAGTTTTCTAATTATCTTTCTAGTTATCGTAAAATTATCTGGGTCTGGGTTCTCCCACATGTACGGAGGCATTTCCGCTAATGCCGTAAATTGGGTCAGCCGTACCGTTGTTGGCCAACAGACATTCATAATGGGCTGAAATTTCGTGATATCCAGTGATATTGGCCACATAGTGCCCCTGATCATCCATAATTCCAGAGGATGCTTCCCACGATGTGGGTGAAAAATCTTTAATTAATTTTCCAGATTCATCATAGGCGTACGCTCTAAAATCAACATCACCGCCATATATGACATGTGCGATCACGGGAGAGATGGCAATGGAATGTGGAAGTGGATCGGAACATACCGGCAAAGGGGTTGCATCTTGGGAAAAGCTGGTTGAAGCATTCAACCAAATACTGACCATCAAACTAAGCCAAAATATTTTTTTCATAACGATATCCTCCTTTATTGACATTAATCATACAGCACCACAAAAGGGCTTTACAACTGCAAA
>CAZDSE010000370.1:0-1617 GCA_964507905.1 uncultured bacterium
TTGCAAAAGCAATGAGCCAGCCTCTTGCATCACCCGTTGCAGCAGTCATCATGGGTGAAACGTCTGGTCCAATGGCTGAACAACTTTCTAAAAAGGCCATTGAAGAAGTCTATGCCATCCAAGCCAAAGAACTAAAAACATACTCTCCCGATTTTTATGCAGAGGCTCTTTTAAAACTAATTTCAGAAAAAAAACCAAAAGCCATTTTGTTCCCACATACACCGTTTGGAACTGATCTGGCTCCCAAAATCGCAGCCCGTTTAAATGTCGGGGCTGTTGCGGGATGTAATGGGATGGAAATAGATGGGAAAAACCTCCTCTTTATCAAACCCGTGTTTAATGGAAAACTTTTGTCCAAAGTAAGGTTGGATTCAAATCCATTGATTCTCACCATGGAAAGAGGCGCTTACAAAAAATTGGAAGATTCCGGGAATGCCAAAGTCATCCCATTTGAATGTGCTCTGTCTCATGTACAACCCAGAACCAAATCCTTGGGCACCCGAGAAGCGCAAAAATCATCTGTCGATATCACCAAAGCCAAAATCATTGTATCGGGAGGACGTGGCATTGGAAAAAAAGAAAATTTTCAAATCATTAAAGACTTGGCCCAGGCCTTGGGGGGAGAATACGCCGCCTCTCGTCCGGTGGTCGACAATGAATGGACCGAGCGGGACAGACAAGTGGGAAGCTCTGGAAAAAGTGTTTCACCCACACTTTATGTCGCATGTGGAATTTCAGGAGCCATCCAACATCTGGCCGGCATGAAAAAATCATCTGTCATTGTCGCCATTAATAAAGATCCAGAAGCACCCATTTTTAATGTTGCCACGTATGGCATTGTGGGAGACTTGTTTAAGGTGATCCCCGCAATGATCGATGAAATTAAGAAGATCAAAAATGGATAATCCAAAAACCCCACTTTCAGTCATGGTTCTCACCCGAAATGAAGAAAAAAATATAGAGGACTGTTTAAAATCTGTATCATGGGCCAAAGACATTATTGTCTTGGATGATGACAGCACGGATCGAACTCCAGAACTTGCCAAAAAATATACAGATCGATTTATACGAAGGAAAATGGATGTGGAAGGTCGCCACAGAAACTACGGATATTCCTTGGCCAACGAAGAATGGGTTTTGAGTCTCGATGCCGATGAGCGGATTAGCCCGGAATTGGCAGAGGAAATTAAACAGGTCGTTCAAAATCCACCAGAAAAATATGTGGGATTTGCATTCCCCAGAAAAAACTATATCGGATCTTATTGGATTCAGCATGGCGGTTGGTATCCGAGTGGCCAGTTGAGACTCTTTCGAAAAAATAAATTTAAATACGATGAAGATGAGGTTCACTGTTTTCCCCGTGTAGATGGCCCTTGGAGCACACTCCATGGCGATGTCATTCATTATTCATATAAAAATTTTGAAGATTTCTTAAGTAAACTCAACAATCAAACCACCCGAGAAGCCAAAAAGTGGATCCGAACCAATCGAAACATGCCACTTAAAACAGCGCTTTGGCGGACGGTCGATCGATTTTTTCGCGCCTTTGTTATGAAAAAGGGCTACAAAGATGGAATGATTGGGTTTACGGTTGCAATTTTTGCCTCCCTGTATCAA
>CAZDSE010000371.1:0-1603 GCA_964507905.1 uncultured bacterium
TTTTTAATATTTCTCAATAACCTATTTTATAGGTCATATAACCTATAAAATAGGTTACATAGATGATATCTCCCGATATGCTTCTTGAGATATCAGTTCGCGCTGTTTTAAGTCTTCAATACTGGGTTTTATGTCCCAATCAGCCGATGATCGGGATTTCGAATATTGATGAAATACACGTTCTACGGATACCTTTGAGATCTTTTGCCTGTCATACAAAATCGCAGCGGTTTGAGCATAATTGTATGTGGAAATGAGCCTAGAACCGTAGTTTTTCAATCGCTTCGGATCTTTATTTTTAAACATATAGATAAAAATATTTTGAACTATGGGGAGATCCTTCGGGCTTTCAGCTTTCAGGATGACTGAGTTGACTTGCTGCTGGATGACTGGATTTGATGGCTGGAGACCGACTTGGCCCAATAGCTTTAGGATGACGTCTTGTTCCTTGAGCGTTAATTTTTGTTTTAAAAGAATATTTTTTAAAGTGGCCTCATTGATTTTTTGATCCAAAATATCCGCATACAACGAATAGACTTCGGCATCATGCTCATAATCATCCCCAAAGAGATATTCATGGGACATAGGCGGCATTTGCAATCGATGAGATAAAAGAGAAATGAGTTTATATGAAAAATTATTTTTAAGACGCAGACTTTCACAGTTTTTTTTCATCCACCGGTAATCTTTTAAAATAATTCCGTCATGCTGAATGCCATCCAATAATAATTTTCCCTCCAAAACTTTTTTAAGCTGCAAAGGAGTCGCTGAAATAAAATAAATGGGGCAAAGCGCAATTTTCTTCCCTTTCCCACGTCGAATTTCACATAACAATTCCTTGGCGCCAGGGATAGACCGCTTGTCTATCGAAAACTCAAGTAGGGTTTTTACCAACCCTTTCCATGATTCAAATTCGGTATTTAAATAGGTCTTATCAACATCCCAAATAAAGATGTCTTGATTAAAATCTTCGGGAAGTTTTCGATAATTAAATATTTTCATCGCAAACGATCTGGGCTTGGATATTTTCCCACAAGCATATGGGTAATTTGAGTGTACTCTTCCCTAAATCCCTCGTCTTCATATTGAATTCGGGTCGTCATGAGCTCTTTTAAGACATCCTTCACAGAAGCGTGTTCAAAGATAATCTTATACACCCCTTCTGTAATCGGCATTTTGATGTGAAATTTTTGCGCAATCGCATTCACAGATTCAGCCGTATAAATCCCTTCGACCACCATCGACATCTCTTTTAACAAATCCTCTTTTGTTTTCCCTGCTGCCAAATTCCGACCAAAGGTATTATTTCGACTGTGCTGACTAAAACAGGTCGCGATCAAGTCCCCAATTCCAGCCAAACCAAAAAATGTTTTTGGATTTGCCCCAAAGAAATTTCCATATCTCGAAATTTCAGCCACCCCTCGTGTAATTAAAAAAGATTTCGCATTGTTCCCCAGATTTAATCCCGTTGCGATTCCAGACGCAATGGCCACAATATTTTTAAGCGCCCCACCGATTTCAACCCCTTTTAAATCCTTATTCCCATATACTTTAAATACAGGTTGGGTGAGACTCTCTCTCACCATTTCCACCACTTCTTCAT
>CAZDSE010000372.1:0-1603 GCA_964507905.1 uncultured bacterium
GCCCAAGTACGACCCGATAAAAGAAGCATTCCTTCTGTTACCCATGTGGATGGTTCCGCAAGAATTCAAACGGTGAGTCGAGAGCAGAATGAATTGTTTTATGATCTCATTCAAGAATTTTATCATTTGACAGAATGCCCAATCATTATCAATACTTCATTTAATGTTCGTGGAGAGCCCATTGTGTGTACACCCGAAGACGCATATCGATGTTTTATGAGAACGAACATGGATTTCTTGATTTTAGATCAGTTTGTGTTAGACAAAAAAAAGATGGGTAATTTTAAAGATGTTGGGGATTGGAAGAAAGAATTTGAATTGGATTAAGGAGGGGCGATGAAGCTCATTCATGTGTTGGATAAATTTTCGATCGTAAAAGAATTTTATGTTTTTTTAAAGGAAAGAAAAGTTTGGTGGATGGCCCCCATAGTGGTTCTTTTGTTGCTCATGGGATTTTTAATTATTTTTACTGAATGATCGGCAGTCGCCCCCTTCATATATACACTATTTTAAACAAATTTTATGATGAAAGGGTTAATTTTAAGTGGTGGTCATGGGACGAGACTTCGTCCCATCACCTATACCAGCGCAAAGCAGCTGGTCCCAGTGGCCAATAAGCCGATTCTTTTTTATGGAATTGAAGCATTACGAGATGCTGGGATTCGGGATATTGGTATTATTGTTGGGGATACCAAAGATGAAATTAAAAAGGCATGTGGCGATGGGGGAAGATGGGAAGTGCGTCTTACTTATATCGAGCAAGAGAAGCCTCTGGGTCTCGCGCATGCAGTTTTAACTGCTAAAAATTTTATCGGATCTTCAAAATTCATTATGTATTTGGGAGACAATATTATTAAAGGTGGGGTCACTGAATTTGTGAAAGAATTCGAACGGACATCGCCAAACTGTCAGATTCTTCTCGTGAAGGTTTCCAATCCAAATCAGTTTGGAGTTGCCGAACTGGATGGCGACAAAGTCATAAAATTGGTTGAAAAACCAAAGGATCCCAAATCAGATTTGGCATTGGTTGGGGTTTATTTATTTGATACTAATATTTTTCGAGCTGCGGAATCTATTGATTATTCTCAAAGAGGAGAACTCGAAATTACGGATGCGATCCAATGGCTGGTTGATCACCAGTTGGATGTTCGTTCTCATGTCATCAAGGGATGGTGGAAAGATACCGGAAGGCTCGAAGATCTCTTAGAGGCCAATCGAATGATGTGCGATGATATTGAAACTGAAATTTTGGGCCTAATTGACGAAGATTCAAAGATTGATTTTAAAGTCAAGGTTGGGAGAGGAAGTGAAATCAAAAATAGCATCATTCGTGGTCCCGTCATTATCGGTGAAAATACAAAAGTAATTGATTCATATATTGGACCTTTTTCCGCCATTAGTGATTCTTGTGAAGTGGTCAAAAGTGAAATCGAACACAGCATTGTATTGGCAGGAAGTCGAATTATGGAAATCCGAAATCGAATATCCGATAGTCTCATTGGAAAAAATGTTGAGATTTTTGGCAATCAAAGACGAATTAAAAACCACCAATTTATGGTGGGAGATAATTCCAGAATCGAGCTTGTATGATGGAACTTATATC
>CAZDSE010000373.1:0-1602 GCA_964507905.1 uncultured bacterium
ATAGTTTTCGCCCCCCATGCTCGCCTGCGATAATCCTCATTGAAGTTTTTTAGCGAGAAGTCCCGCGCTTCCTTTGGCGTTAAAAGCGGTAAAAAATGCTTTTGCCTCGTCGTAGGCTTTTTGTGCGCATTTTTCTCGATATTGTGTAGGAATCGAATTGATCTCATTTAAAAAAGGCTTCGTTGCCATTTTTAGATCTTTATTATTTTCCTTTACCCAAGCTTTCATTTTATCCAAGAGTTCTGGCGGTAACGTGGCATGCGCCACATTTTGCCAATTCGTCCCCACATTCCCTTTTCGAATTCCATACTTGGTAAATTGATTCAGGAGAGAAAGCGGAGTTCCTGTGATCCCATGTTGGGCAATGCTCACCCCATAGGGTTTTACGGCCTCATAAATTTCTTTGGTTCTTTTAAGATCAATATGCACTTCTTCACCCGGCTTATAATTTCCATGTTTGGATCCATTATAGACAGCCAAAAGTTTTGGTTTGATCCCATTTTTATTTAGCCCCGAGATAAATCCAACCGATTCCTCTACCGTAGATAGCCGACCTTCTTTTCCGACATGGGTAATTTCTCCCACTTCAACTTCCAGTCCCACATCCTCTTTCATCAAAACTTTGGCCAAATCGCTTGTGATTCGAATGTTGTCCGGGACTTCATTAAAGGAGGCATCCACACAAAAAGAAGTAAACCCAGCTTTTAGCTCCGCTTCGATTAGTTTTCTCGAACCTTCGATCTCTTCTGGTGTTTGATTTTTAATGGTGATGTGATCGCCATGAATAAAAAATGGCTTCGTATATCCCACTTCTTCTGCATAGCCAATGACCGTATCCCAAAAGGTTTGAGGGACAAATCCTGTGTAGCCGCCATCCAATCCCCCTTCTGATTTTGCGATTTCAAAAGCGACGACTGCATCCATATCCTGTGCGGCTTTCATAATTCCTGGGATCACATGTTTGATCCGAATGTTACATGCCATCACCAAGAGCTCTTCGTTTTCAAGAGCATTTAAAATGGTCTTTGAACTTAATAGGCAAACTTTTGAATTGGCGCCAAGCTTTCCACGAACATGAGGGGGTCTAAAATCCAATAATTTTGCGGACATATCGTTTTCTCCTTATGGTTAAAAACGGAAAAAACGTACCATGTCGAAAATTAAAAATCAAGGGAAGGCAGTTTTATGATTTTTTCTTGTTCGGCTTTGTTTTGGGCAGTTCAAAAAAATGAAATCGTCCCACAAATGGGTTTAACAAATCCCTGATCATGGCCTGCATTTTTTCAACCTGATTCACTGTTTGATACACATGCCCTGGGACCAATTTCTTCTTTGATTTTAATGACTTACCTATATATTGTTTCTGCTTCTGTCTCTGTGAAATCTTCATTATATTTACTCCTAATAATATTATCGGATTTAAGCCAAAGGACCTTTAGGGGCCTAGGTGCATTTTTTAATGGTATTTCCATTTCGGTTTGGATATAGTTTTTGTACTTTTTTACATTAGGATGTTGGCTACAGAAGACGTTGGTTTTTTTATCTTTTACGCAGTACCAGAAAATTAGATTCACAAAGTAGGACAGAAGTCTTAATTTGTTG
>CAZDSE010000374.1:0-1599 GCA_964507905.1 uncultured bacterium
TTTTTACAACGCTAGATGATTTATCCAGGGATCATGTTGTTCTTTTGCCTCTACATCCTCGGACACGAGCCGCCTTGGATAGAATTCATTTTCATGCCAGATCATCGAATTTTAAAATCATTCCACCGGTTTCATATTTGGACATGTTGGCTCTAGAAAAAAATGCAAAGTTAATTATGACCGATTCCGGAGGGGTTCAAAAAGAAGCTTTTTTGTTAAATATCCCAACGGTCACATTGAGGGATGAAACGGAATGGGTAGAAACGGTAAAACAAGGTTTAAATTGTTTGACTTTCATTGATCGAGACGAGATAAAAAAATCTGTTCAAAAAATGCTACGCTTGAGTCATCAGGTTGGACGGTCCAAAAAGTCGGAATCTCCTTATGGGAAAGGAAATTCAGCTGTGAAGATCGCAGATATTTTTGGAAAATTGGCAAGTTAAATCCCAGAAAAATTTTATGGGACAAACAAAAGTAACAGTTTATATTCCATGTCATAATTACGGCCATTTTTTAAAACAGGCCATCGAAAGCGTGCTCAATCAAACATTAGAGGATTGGGAACTCATTGTCATTAATGATGGTTCCACAGATGATACTGCAAACATTTTAAAATTTTATGAATGCCATCCAAATATTAGAATAGTCGAACAAAATAAAAAAGGACTCAATACTTCAAATAATGTGGCTTTAAGACTGTCTACAGCTCCTTATATCATGCGTTTGGATGCGGATGATTATTTGGATGAACATGCACTCTTGGTGATGAGTCGTGTGTTGGATCAAAGGCCAGATGTGGGACTGGTCTACCCAGATTATTTTTTGGTGAATGAAGAAGGTGGGATCCTAGAATTGGTACGTCGAAAAAAATTATTTGAAGAAGTTGCTGTGTTAGATTTGCCTGCGCACGGGGCTTGTACCATGATCCGAAAAGAAGCTTTGAACAGCCTGCAAGGATATTCCGAAGAATTTTCCTGCCAGGATGGTTATGAATTGTGGCTTAGATTTATTCGGACATTTAAGCCACATAATGTGAATGTTCCTTTATTTTATTATCGCATGCATGGGAATAATCTGACAAAAAATGAACAAAAAATTATAGAAACGAAACATAAAATTGAAAGAAAATTTGTTGAGACATTTGAACAAAATGAGACTCCCAAAGTTTTGGCGATTGTCCCCATTTTAAAGAGCGCACCTTACATGGCCGGATCTGCATTTTCACCTCTGGGAGATAAACCATTATTGTGGCATACGCTGATCGAAGCGAGCTCCACTGCTCTCTTAGATCGTATTGTGATTACGACGAATGATGAGAATATTCATCCCTATGTAGCAAAGCATTATCCCAAGGTCACGGTGATGAAACGGCCATCACATCTTGTTTCCAGTGGGGTTCCTTTAAAAGCCATTGTGGACCATGTTTTATGTGGATTAAAAAATGCAGATCGTTATGAGCCTCAGGCGGTCATGATTCTCAACGTCAATACCCCATTTCGGAAACGGCTTCACATTGAAAGAGCCATTGATACAATGACCATTTTTAAAATGGATACAGTGATTGCTGTGACAGAAGAATTGGCGCACTGCTATGTCCAT
>CAZDSE010000375.1:0-1566 GCA_964507905.1 uncultured bacterium
AGTGCAAAGTTGGTATTGGGCGTTTTTTTGGTGTCATCATGATAACTGTGGCCATTACAAGTAATGAGCTTGTCCACCTCCTCTTGGACCACTTCTCCTCCGTAATTCACACAAAAAGTTCTGGCCCGAAGATCAGTCTGTGGAGTTCGGGCCACAAGCTTTGGCTCATACACCACATCACAGATTTCCTTCATGACCCAATTGGGGAGCTCCACTCGAACGCCAATGTCCACTTGGTTATTGATGAGCTCTAGCCCAAATTGATCCGCTATTTTTTTAAAAAATGACATCCCCCGGCGACCCGGAGAGACCACGAGATACGATGAATCTTCATGAATTTCTCGAATGCCTTCCAGATCTTTGACCAAGACTTGAAAACCAAAATCTCTTTTTTCACATCTCACGACTTCATGATTAAATCGGATTTCAACACGCTCTTTGAGATAATCATACATGTTTTGCAGAATATCGAAGTTATTGTCAGTACCCAGATGCCTGATTTTTGCAGATAATAGATGAAGCCCACATCGGGCGGCCCTGGTTCTAATTTGCTCTATTTTTTCTTCATCATCTCCATAGACTTTCAGATCTTTATTATCGGAAAATCGCATGTAGATTTCGTCCACTTTGCGCATGAGCCGTCCAAAGAGATTCATGTCATGGATATATTCTTGAAGATTGCCGCCGTATTCTCGGTCCGTTGAAAACACAAGCTTGCCATCTGAAAAGCTGCCGGCCCCTCCCCATCCTTCCATGAGATCCACTCCCACTTTCCGATCTCGCTTGTGTAGGGGTTTTCCTTTATCAAGCACCAATATTTTCAAATTTGGATTGGATTCTATGAGAAAGAGTGAAGTAAAAATCCCACTCGCTCCTGCTCCAATAATAATAACGTCATAAGACATAGTCGATACCCAACTCACGACTTAAGCACAAAAAAAAGGGGGATGCAATATAAGTTGTTTTTCTTGAAACTCTGATCCCATTTGTGCTTAAATAATGTGTATAAGGGGGAAAATTCTATGCACATGATCTCAAAATGGTGTTGTAAAAGCTGTCCTGAATATGCGTCTTTTGTTTTACGGCTGGTTGTGGGGATTACATTTTTCATGCACGGCAGTCAAAAAGTGTTTGGAGCATTCGGTGGAGGAGGGATCGGCGGAGTCGCTAATTTCTTAACTCAGTCTCGCTTCCCTGCACCCGAACTCATGGCCTATCTGCTGTCATTCACTGAACTCATCGGTGGGATTGCCGTATTCTTGGGAGTGGCCACTCAGCTTTTTGCATTGCTACTCGCCTTTACAATGGGGGTCGCCATCTTTACGGTTCATTTCAAAAATGGATTTTTTGCACCCGGCGGCTTTGAATATCCCTTTGTCCTGGGCGCAGCTTGCTTGTCACTTGTCTGTTCTGGTTGTACGAAATGGGGCTTAGACTGCGTGATTCATAAAAAGTGCTGCGGGACGGAATAATTTTCAACACGCAATTTCTTTTTTGTATCCAACCTTCGCTGGCGAAGGTTACGTCACTCAATGTCTTAACAGTGGAGCAGCAAAAATCAAAAAA
>CAZDSE010000376.1:0-1554 GCA_964507905.1 uncultured bacterium
TGAATGATTTCAGCGGCAATATTGGGTCCCGACAATGCTCCTATTTTTTTAACACACGTTTCTTCTTTTAAAATTTCAGTCATGGTGTAGAAAGTTTTATTTTCGATTCCCTTCGTGCAACTCACCACACAATGATGACCCCCCAAATAATTTCCCAATTCAAAACAAACCTCTCGAAACACATTGGACGGGATCACCAGATAAATGAGATCACACGCCTGCGCCATCTTCTCCATCTGTGTGGTGGCTTCGACATTTTTAGATATGTGCAATCCGGGGGTATAGCGACCATTTGTCCGTCTCTGATTAATTTCATCTACCGTATTTTGGTTTCGGCTCCACAAAAGCACAGAAAATCCCTTTGATCCGACAAGATGCGCCAATGTCGTTCCCCAGTTTCCACTTCCAATCACTCCAATTGTAGTTTCTTTTGCCGTCATTGACCTTCCCTCATCATATCTTCCAAATTATATCCCACCAATCGATTGTGATAATAAAAAAGTAATAATAAGTCTCCGATAAAAATTTGGTCTCCTTTTCGATAAATTGTCCGCCGGGTGTGATATGACCCAAAAATTTTAAGTGCGTCATTTACGATGTCTTGCGCGTCCATATTTATTAAGTACTCTCCAAAAATAATTTTATTTTGCCCCGACAATTGTGTTAAAATATCGCACACGACATCCAATTTTTCATACAATCGAATCAGAGGGATCCCTTCTCCATAGGCATGGGTCCGAAGCAACTTATAAATGTCAAAGTCCGGATACTGGGCCGCAATCATTTCATATAACGTAAACGCCACAAGGTTGGTACTCAACACCCGATTATTTCGATGAAAGACGTTGATTAAAATTTTGGACAACTCAATTGTATAATTCTTGTCGCGGTCAGGATCCGATTGAATCTCCCCTTTTTTCATAACGTACTGTTTAATATCAATACGGCGGCCATGACGATCCATCGAATATCCCGCTTCATCCACCCGATTGCCAAAAACATCCAATGGATCACCAAAGTGCACAAATATTTTGGAATTCAAATGAATGGCACTGATCAAATAATCCAAAAGTCGTTTGGGTCTTGCAAATTCATCGTTTTCGATAATAAATCTGGACTTCCCAGTTTCCTCTAAGAAATCATCAATCAATGTTTCGGCCTCCAAAGTCAGATGTGAATTTAAATTAACCGGAACGATATAGAGATCTGGATGCGGATTTTGCGATTTTAGATTTCGAATATAACACTCGAGGGCTGTCCCCAAGAGCCCAAGTTTCAACTTTTTTTCGACAGCGCCAGAACGGCTTCTCGTCCCCCCGGGAAAAAACAAATTATGATATCCAAATTCCATGGCTCCGGTCGCAAATTCTTTTAATACCTGATTATAGAGACCATGCCGACGGAGTCGGTCTACTTTATAGGCCCCCAAATTATTCATAAAAAATCCGAGCATCTTATTTTGAAAGAGATTGAGCCCTGCCCCATACATCATCGGTGGAAGCCCAGCATAATGAAATGCAGTCCCCATGACAATGGAATCCACATTGCTCATGT
>CAZDSE010000377.1:0-1546 GCA_964507905.1 uncultured bacterium
GAAAATCAGCCCATGGGGAATTATCGGTCACGATGGATGGAATCAAACTCGAAGAAATTGTGGAAAGTCTCGAACGGGATTTGATCGAGCAGGCACTAAAAAAGACCGGCGGCATTAAGAAAAAGGCCGCAAAACTCTTGGGCATTAGCTTTCGATCGATGAGATATCGACTCGAAAAGTATGGAATGGAATAACCTTTTCTATTTGGGATTCGGAGCAATTGTCGGTAGCTTTTTGGGCACCGTCATTGTCCGAATCCCAAAGGAAGAATCGGTTGCAACCCCCAGATCCCACTGCAGACACTGCGGAAAGACACTTCTTTGGTATGATTTAATTCCCATTTTAAGTTATCTTTTTCTTTTGGGACGATGTCGTTTCTGCAAAAAATCCATATCCATTGAATACTTTATAGTTGAAGTAATTACAGCCATCATGGCCATGAGGAATTTCCAAGAATTTGGATTTAGGCCCCAGGGATTTTCGTATTTCATTTTTATCTCGTCACTCATTGTCATTACTTTTATTGATATCCACCACAGAATCATCCCGGATATTATCAGCATTGGCGGTACGATCTTTGGATTTCTTCTATCTTTTTATTTCTTAAATATCTCTTATTGGGAATCTCTGATGGGTCTTCTCATAGGTGGGGGTCTTTTATACGCCATTGCCTATACCTACTATAAATTCACCAAACGTGAGGGAATGGGAGGTGGAGATATTAAACTTTCTGCCATGATCGGAGCATTCTTGGGATATAAAGCCATTTTGCTTGTCTTTCTACTAAGCTCCATTTTGGGTTCACTATGGGGCCTATCCATGATTTGCTTTAAAAAACAAAATCTCCAATACGCTCTGCCCTTCGGACCATTTTTGGCCGCCGGAGCAGTCGTTACGCTTTTCTATCAAGATTTATTATTTTATTGGTTGGGATATATTTAGTCTTGTATCAACTCTTCATGCAAAACCACTGTTGATTTCTTTTTTAGATTCTCGAAAAAATGATCATAAATTTCTTTTTGCTTTTGGGTGCGGAGTTGGTGTTCGATGCGACGTTTATCGGCTTGTTTAAAATCTTTAACGCCTGTCAGTTTAATAATATGAAACCCATATTTGGTTCGAACCAAATCTGAAATATCCCCTACTTTTTTTAATTTAAATGCCACATCTGAAAACTCTGGGGTCATGCTGTCTCGGGTAAAATAATCCAAATCACCCCCATTTTTGGCAGATGGACCTTCGGAATATTTTTTGGAGAGCTCTGTAAAATCCTCCCCCGCTTTCGCCTTTTGTAAAACCTCTAACGCTTTTTTCTTCACTTCTTCTTCTTTGGCTTGAACTGTATTGGGCTCCAGTTTAAACAAAATGTGACTCGCTCGAATCTCAGGGGACTCTTTAAAAGATTTCTTTAAATCCTTTTCAGAAATCTTCATATTTTCAAATCGGCTATAGACTTCTCGCTCTAATAAATGTTGGGAGAGCAACACCTTTTCGTCGTAGAGCATCTTTTCATCTTTATCCAATCCTTTTTTCTTGGCCTCTTGCG
>CAZDSE010000378.1:0-1546 GCA_964507905.1 uncultured bacterium
CAAGTTGCTGTACCCAAAACCTCCTCCAATCCCAACCACTTTGACATTCATATTTTGCATACCGACATCATTTCTAATCTGCTCATATGCCCTCATGGTTAAAAATGTGGCTATGGTATAAATAAAAGGAATTTTTTGACATGCCGCAAGTCCCGCTGCCACAGTGACCATTGTTGCTTCAGAAATTCCCACATTGATAAATTGCTCCCCACAGTCTTTTCGAAATTGATCATAAACAATCGCCCCATTGTCGGCCACCAATGCCAATATATTTTTATTTTCCTTCGCCAATTCATGCAGCGCTGCAATATACGCATTTCTCATAACACTTCACCATTTTGATAGGTCAATTCCAATTCCTGACACGCCTTCGTCATTTCTTCACCCTTTGGAAATCGATAATGCCAAATTGGCGTATTTTCCATGTACGAAATTCCCTTCCCTTTAATGGTATGCGCAATCACCAAATTGGGCTTATTCGTTTCAAATGGTAAAGATCTAAATAACTTCTGTAAGGCATTGATATCATGACCATCCACCTCGCGGACGGCCCACCCAAAGGATTTCCACTTATCGACAAATGGCTCCAACGTCACAATCTCATCCAGTTTGTCCATGGCTTGTAATTTATTATAATCGACAATCGCAGTTAAATTGGTCAAACGATTTTGTGATGCAAAAAGCGCAGCTTCCCATATGGATCCTTCTTGGCACTCGCCATCTCCAAGAAGAGTAAATACACGATATGAATTCCCATTCATTTTACCAGCCAACGCCTGTCCAATCGCAAATGGGAATCCATGCCCCAATGCTCCAGTAGAGGCTTCCACCCCTGGAATTTTGAACATGTCGGGATGACCTCCCAAAATCGTTCCTTTTTTTCCATATGTAGACAAATGTTTTTTTTCAAAAAAATATTTGTCTGCCAATACTGCATATAATGTGACCCCGGCATGCCCCTTACTTAAAATAAATCGATCTCGATTTGGATCTAATGGATTTCTTGGATCAATATTTAAGATGTCATAATAAAGCACCGTTAAAATCTCAACGATTGAAAAGGAAGCAGGGATATGACCTCCCCCTCCATTACAAATTGTTTTAAAAACCAATTTTCTTAATTCTTTTGCTTTTTCAGTTAGATTAATCATTCTGCAATCCCAATCGCCGGCTCAGTACAGATTTGACGGATCCAAACACCAACCAGAAATTTTTTGCAGTGAGCATTGTACTTCCGTCATTCGGATTAAATCGATATGGCACTTCCACATAGGAAAGCCCGCTTCTCAATGCTCGGCAAACAAGCTCCGCCTGATACGCTGGCCCAAAAACAGAAGGAGTCCAATTTAAAATCGCGCATCGAAGATGGATCACAGGACCATTATAATACTTCATTCGATTCCCACTGATCAGATTCATGATGAAAGTAAACAACCGCGAAAGAGTCCTACGAAAGAAAGTCCGATCACATTGATTCTCTAAAAATGGAACAATCAGATCTTTTTTTCCAATAAAAGAGACCAGCCGAACAAGAGAATCGCGTGCC
>CAZDSE010000379.1:0-1500 GCA_964507905.1 uncultured bacterium
ATGCAGCACATGGAAAAATGTCGAAAGACCATTGGTAAAAATATCCAGATTTTTGGTGCCTTTTGAATCTTCTTCTGACCTTTTTTCATTAAAGAACATCTCATTATAATAGGGATATGAGCTGCAACTATTAAAGTAATAGATCTGATATCGATTGGCATTGGGTCTCAATGGAAGCCCACTGGCTCTTTTGATACCTGGCAGCGATAAGTACTTTCCTAACCCCGAATGCCCAGCATAAATCATCACAGAACTATTGGACAAAGCATCATCAAAGAAATGATAAAAGGCCTGGCTATAGTATCCGGAATCCGTCGGACCAAAAAAGAGCCGAACCAATAATTTTGCTTTGGGAGTAACCTTCTCCAGTTCTTCTACAAAAGGAACATTTGTAGGTTTAGAAGTGGCTACAGTATAAATATCATCCCGACTCCACACTTTTTTGGATTTAAAACCAAGTTTTTGAGACAGCAATGACTGCTTGAATTCTCTATAATTTCCAGCATTGATATCTTCTGAATTCTGAGGATTTCTCTCAGCAAATGGATTATCCATCCCGAAGAAAACATGAATAGAAATAACACCATCTTCATCTGCCAAACGATCATACTCGGGATATGATTCAGTGGTATTTTCCAATCTTTCGATGGATGTTGTAACACGTTTGTAATGTTCATTTTCCTGAAGTGGGCATCTCCATTTCGAAGGATTCCAAAAATACCAAAAATACTCTTCCTGGCTATGGGTCGAATCCGTACAGGGAGCCTCTCCATCCACCAGTCCTTGTTCATAGATTTTATCAGGATTATTTGGAAGTAGCACCTCATACTCATCTTCTGGGCCATTTTTAATGACCGTTGTTCCTTTATAATGATAGCGAACGGTATAACGATCTTTCGACCGTCTGTCTGATGAGATCTTTATATTGGTAATTTCATGATTCCCTTTGGGAACGCCCGTAAATTCAGCTGATCCCATAGGACCAAACAGATGAACCACTTGTTGGTCGATTTGTTTTTTTGCATCATCTATAGATGGTTCACGGCTGCTATCCAACTCCACTTCGTGATCAAAATTCATAATGGCTTCTGTGGAATCTTTTCCCACATAAAGCTTTCGTTCTTTCAAACTCTCTTGAAATGATTTAATGTCTTTTGTTTTTTTGGGACGAGCATGGCTGTTCATTGGAAAAGACCCAATTCCCATCACAGCGATCACCAGAAAAGATGTTAAATATTTATTCATACATGAACCCTCCTATAAATGAAATGTTGTCACTGGTCTATAGATTCCTTCCCATAAAGTCAAGGCAGTTTGATCGACTCTACAAATAAAGCGGCACCTCTTTCATCACTCAAGGCACCACTTTCTAATCTCACACTCCCTTTGATGTCATACGATCTCAATTGTGGCGAAATCCATCGATTCAAATCTATGTCCTGTGAACGCAACTGAAGCCTCTGCCCCGATGGAAGAATGAGTACATGACTTCCTCTTCTT